>NZ_JBGQQX010000018.1:0-38199 GCF_045528525.1 Ruoffia sp. FAM 26255
TTAAAGATGAGAACACAACACAAACTATCGTTGCATAGAGAGACACTTAAACATAGGAATAAAAAAAGAGCCAAGGTGACTGCGTCACCTGGCTCCTCGGTCCACCAACATCAAAAATTCATGAACCCTTTTTGTTTACTTTTATTTAAGGAGTGGAAGAATGCATTTAGAACCGTATCAAACGAAGGTGAATAACGAACTGGTTCATTCACATCATAAATATTCAGATTTAGCTCAACAGTATGGAACACCGCTTTATATTTTCGATGAAGAGAGTTTTAGAGATCGCGTGTATCGTTTCAAAGAAGCATTAGAGAATCCTTACTTTGAGACAGAATTATTATTTGCATCGAAGTCTGTTTTGACACTAGCGATTGCAAAATTGATTTCAGAGTATGGAATAGGACAAGATGTTGTTAGTGCTGGGGAGATTTTTACTGGGAAGAAAGGTGGCGTTCAGCCATCGAAGATGTACTTTCACGGAAATAACAAATTAGATGAGGAATTAGCTTTTGCGGTCGATCAAGAAGTGGGAACAATTGTCATTGATAACCGAATGGAAGCTGATAGACTCAATAATATTTTAGAGCAAAAAGGGAAAAAGCAACGCGCACTATTACGCTTAAATCCTGGAGTTGAGGCGCATACTCATGAATACATTAAAACAGCTAACTTAGATTCAAAATTTGGAGAGAGTGTCTTCGATGAGAAGATTGAAGACATTATAGAAAGCATCCATAACTATGATAATATTGAATTAGCAGGTTTACATTGTCACATTGGTAGTCAAATATTTGATTCAGAATCATTTATTAAAGCGGCGGATGAAATGTTACTCTTTGCTCATCGCATTCAAACGAACTTAAATATTCCGATTCGTGAAATTAATTTCGGTGGCGGTTTTGGTGTTTACTATACTGAAGAGGATAAACCTTTTGATATTGCTGAATTCTTACCGGATTTTATCGAGCATGTTCATGAAAAGTCTACTGAATACGGGATTCAATTAGAGAAGGTGACAATTGAACCTGGAAGATCTTTAGTTAACAATTCTGGAAGTACTTTGTATACGATTGGTGATATTAAGCAGACCGTAGGTGGTAAGAAGTACGCCTTTATCGATGGCGGGATGACTGATAATATCCGTCCTGCTTTATATCAGGCTGAATACGAAGCAGCCTTGCCGAATAAAATTAACGAACCGATTAAAGAAACGTACACCATTGCTGGTAAGGCCTGTGAGAGTGGGGATGTCGTGATTAATAAGATTGATCTTCCTCAAGTTGAAACAGGTGATTTATTACTAGTAAATGGGACAGGGTCGTATAATTATTCTATGGCAAGCAATTATAATCACATTCCCATTCCTGCCATGGTGCATATTGATGGTGAGAAAAGTTACTTAACAGTCAAACGTCAGTCATTTGAAGATATCATAGCAAATAATATTATATAGGAGGATATTTATAATGAGTATTTACGAAGGTTCAGCAGTTGCATTGGTTACCCCATTTATCGAGAACACAAAGGAAATCGATTGGCGCGCATTTGAAAGCCTATTAGACTTTCATTTAGAAAATAATACAGATGCTTTAGTAATCACTGGAACAACGGGTGAGAGTTCAACTTTATCAGATGAAGAGCAAATTGAGTTGATTAAATTTGTTGTAAAACATGTTGAAGAAAAACTTCCAATCATTGCAGGAACAGGTATTAATGATACACGTCACGCTATAAAACTAAGTCAACAAGCTGAGCATGTGGGAGCAGATGCATTACTTATCGTCACCCCATATTACAATAAGGCATCTTACAATGGTATGTTAGCTCACTTCCGAGCGATTGCTGATTCAGTAAACATCCCAATTATTTTATACGATGTTCCCTCTAGAACCGGTACATCATTAACACCAGAACAAGTGGGTATTCTAGCAGAGCATCCAAATATTGTGGCTTTAAAAGATGCGGTAGGTAATTTAGATTATACTCGCGCAGTGCTTGATAATGTGCCAGATGATTTCGCAGTTTATTCAGGGAATGACGATTTAAATTACGATATTATCGCTTTAGGTGGTAAAGGTGCTATCTCAGTAACCGCTAATATCTTACCGAAGGAAGTTCATGATTTATGTCGTCTTGCTTTAGATGGACATACGGAAGAAGCTCAACAATTAAATTATAAACTTGAAGATATTAACCGTGATTTATTTGATGAAGTGAATCCAATCCCAGTAAAATACTTAGTTCACAAAATGAACCGTTGTGCTTTATCATATCGTTTACCTATGGTCCCACCAAGTGAGGAAAGTGCTGAATTATTAGATACTTACTTAGGCTTAATTGAAAAATACACAATATAGAGAATAGAGGATTGATAAAGTGAATATTATACTAATTGGATCCGATGGCGCTATGGGTAAAGTTGTCACTAATATCTCGAAAGAGTTAGGTCATCAAGTGGTTGCAGGTTTGCAATCAACTGAAGAAACAGAACAACCATTTCCAATCGCTACAAATTTTGATGATTTAACAAAAGTGGTTGAAGAGCTTGAAGTTAAACCAGAAGTGATGATTGATTTTTCAACTCCTCAATTAACGGATGAGTTACTAGCATTTGCAGTGGCTCAAAATCTCCCACTTATGCTTGCAACTACAGGGCAAAGTGAAGCACAAGAGCAAGCAATTCAAGAGGCAAGTAAATCCGTTGCTATCTTAGATACTCACAATACAAGTATCGGTGTGAATGTGATGCAAGAAGTGAGTAAGCATTTAAGTAAAGTATTATATCCTTTAGGTTATGATATTGAAATCATTGAAAAACATCACCGCTACAAGAAAGATGCACCAAGTGGTACAGGTAAGATGTTACTGGACTCGGTTGAGGAAGGTATGTCAGAAAGTGCGACAAAAGTGTATGGACGCGAGGGTATTGGCGAAGCAAGAGAACACCAAGAAGTTGGTTTACATGCTATTCGTGGTGGTGATATTGTCGGTGAACACACGATTATCTTCGCAAATAATCAAGAAACACTTGAAATTACTCACCGTGCAGGATCAAAAGAGTTATTTGCCAGAGGCGCAATGGCTGGAGCAGAATTTTTAATTAATCAAGCCGAACCAGGTATCTACTCAATGAATGATATTTTTTAAACGAATTGTGGTTCTGTGAGAAATTCATAAATAACAACTCAGTAATTGTGGCTAGCTTTGCCATGATTGCTGAGTTTTTTTGTTTGTATTTTGTGATTACGTGTCCTTGAAAAAATCACAGGGACGTCTTTCGTGTTTTCGTGTCCTTGAGAAAAACTCAGGGACATTATTCGTGATTTCGTGTCCCTGACAAAATCTCAGGGACATTATTCGTGATTTCGTGTCCTTGACAAAATCTCAGGGACATTATTCGCTTTTTCGTGTCCTTGAGAAAATCTCAGGGACATTATTTGCGATTTCGTGTCCTTGAAAAAATCTCAAGGACACAATCACGTACATTTTTAATCAAATATTAAATCCAGATTAGAAATCGCTTTACTTTTAGTTAAACATCGTGTAATCTTATTTTTAGAAAACACGAAAGGAGGATGTCAGATGAAACTAGCAGTTCAAATAAGTTCAAATTTATTTAATATGACATCACCTTTAATCGTTCATAATATTAGGGTTTGCAACTAGACAATTAGATCAACTATGTCTAAGTATGTAATTCTACAGCTGATATTTTATGAGCCCTTAATTGTGGTGATAAAATATCTTTTTTTGTGCAAATTTTAATAGGAAAGTTGGGAAACTATGCTTCAGTCAATGTGGTATTACATTAAGAAACACCCTGGAAAATATATATTTGGTGGTATGACAGCAGTTCTTACCAGTATATTATATATTTTCCCAAATTATATTATTCAACTCTTTATCGATGATATTGTAACAAATCAATTAACTCAAGCTGTCTTAGTGCGATATTTATTCTTTTTATTTATATTAATGATATTAATTTATGCGGGGGATGTGACTTGGTTTAGAGTTTTATTCGGAGAGTCATATCAATTCCAGAAAGAATTAAGACAAACTGGTTTTAAAAGTTTACTTGGCTTTCGTGCTTCTTTTTATGAAGCTTTTCGTTCCGGCGATTTGATGACACGAATGACGTCAGATATCGATACGATAGGAATGTTACTAGGTTATGGTTTAATGATTGTATTGGGAGACGGAGCGTTATTACTAAGTTTCCTTGCAGTTATGATTTTTACGATTTCTTGGCAAGTCACTTTAGTTAGTTTGATTCCTCTACTGATCTTTGGTGTTATTATTTATTTCCTTAGTAAAGAAGTGGATAAGCGTTATGATGCTATTAGAGATTCTGTAGCTGAATTGAGTAATGAAGTGTTAGAAGTGGTTGATGGCGTTCGTGAGATGCGAGCGTATGGACGGAAAGATTTGGAACAAAAGAGATTTCAAGAAAAAACACAGAAAGTTGTCGATAAGGCGAATCATTTGGCGATGGTGAACGGCTTATTTGGTCAAATTGCTAAAGCCTTTGGTGGGTTAAGTATCGCCATCGGACTCATGTATTGTAGTTATTTAGTGAATTTAGGTCAATTATCAGTGGGTAAATTAGTTTCTTTCCAATTATATTTAGCTATGTTAAATGGAACGATTTGGGGAATGACAGAAATAGTTGTTATTTACCAACAAGGTAAAGTTTCATTTGAGAAGCTCAATAATTTAATCAAAGCGAATGATCTCATGGAAGCAGACGGTCATCTGACGCTTGATTCGATTGAAAGCATTGAGTTTCAAGATTATTCCTTTAAATATAAAGAGGATGATAAAGAGACAATTAAAAATCTCAATTTTACGCTTCAACGAGGAGAAACGTTGGGAATTGTCGGTAAGACCGGGAGCGGGAAAACGACGATTATTCGACAATTATTAAGACAGTATCCAATTAGCGGATCTGGAATAATCAAACTCAATGGTCGAGATATTCATGAATATCAACGGGAAAGTTTAGAAGCGATGATTGGCTATGTGCCACAGGAACACATACTTTTTTCTCAAACTGTAAAATATAATATAATGTTTGGAAATAGTGAAGCTAATGAGGAAGACCAATTGGCCCAAGCGATTGAAAATGCGGCCTTTACAAAAGATTTAGAGCGTATGTCAGAAGGGCTTAAAACGTTAATTGGAGAAAAAGGTGTGTCGATATCTGGAGGACAAAAACAAAGGGTATCGATTGCCAGAGCGCTAATTAAAGAACCAGAGTTATTAATATTAGATGATTCACTTTCAGCGGTTGATGCAAAGACTGAAAGAGCCATCATTACGAATATCCAAAACATCCGTGGGGATAAGACGAATATTATTGTCACTCATAGGCTTTCTGCGGTAAATCAAGCGGACATGATTATAGTTGTAGACGATGGACGCATCGTTGAATACGGCTCACCGAAAGAATTATTAGCGAACGAAGGTTGGTATTACGAACAATTCAACAAACAACAATCAGAAGGGGGCGCTGAGAATGAAGACATTCACTAGACTACTTGGTTACTTACGTTATGAATGGAAACTCTTGTTATCAGGGTTCATTCTGTTGATTTTCTCTACAGGACTTTCAATATATACACCAATTATTGCAAGTAAAATGATTGATTATGTGTCCCTATCCGTTGCGAACGAAGAGACTGTTAATATTACCTTTATTACGGAACAATTTGGCTTTTATCTTATAATTACATTTATCTCAGCGATTCTTGGTTATGTGGGATATTTGCTTTTAGCGAATGGATCGAATCGGCTAAGTAAAGTAATTCGAGATGAAGCTCACGAGCATATGCAAAAGTTACCGGTTAGTTATTTTGATGATATTCCAGCTGGAAAGATATCTGCTCGAATCGTCAATGACACAGAGGTTTTAAGAGAGAACTTTTTTGCAAATTTTACGACTCAAATACTCATTAATACAATGACCATTCTAGGTGTATATATTGGTATGTTTGCTGTCAGCCCGACGATAGCAAGTTGGTTATTACTACTCATACCAATAATCGTCGTTTGGCAAATGGCTTTCTCTAAAAAAATTCAACCAATCAATACTTTATGGAGAGAATCGGTCAGTGAACTGAATAGTAAAATCGCTGAAATTGTTCAAGGTGTGTCGATTGTTCAAGTGTTCAATCAACAAGAGCATATGGCTGAAGAGTTTGAGCAAGTCAATCAAACTTGGCTAAATACTAGAAAAGAATCCTTAAAGTACGAAGCGTTTTTTGCTTGGAATTTGTCCGGACTCTTTAAGAGTATTGTTACTTTACTTGTGATGTTGTATATAGGAACGCAGTTTACAAGCGGTATCTTATCTATATCAATTGGAACCTTATATATCGTCATCAATTATGTAGAACGTTTATTTGACCCCATTACAATGATTGTTCGTTTAATTACGATATTGCAACAAGCGTTATCAGCTGGAATGCGCGTGTTCGAGTTAATGGATACCCCCGTTGAGAAAGATTCTGACAAGTCATTAATAGTTACTCAAGGAAATGTTGAATTTAATGATGTGACCTTTGCTTATAAAGAAGGCAATAATGTTTTACATCAGTTAAATTTTAATGTAAACGCGGGTGAGACCATTGGCTTAGTCGGTCATACAGGTTCAGGTAAAAGCTCAATCATTAATTTACTATTTCGCTTTTATGATCCGCAAGCAGGCCAAGTAATTATTGACGGGCAAAACATTGAAGAATATAACCGAGAAAGCATTCGAGAAAAAATGGGGATTGTCTTGCAAGAACCATATTTATTTTCTGGTACGATTGCGACAAATATTAGTATGAACAATCCCGAAATTACCGATGATATGGTACTTGAGGCGCTCATTAAAGTTGGAGCACAACCATTAATTAATAAATTAGAAAAAGGAATCCATGCTGAAGTTGTGAAAAAAGGGCAAGCTTTTTCTTCAGGAGAGCGGCAATTAATATCTTTTGCTCGTACCTTAGCCAATAATCCGAAGATTTTGATTCTTGATGAAGCAACCTCTCATATTGATACGGAGACCGAGGAAGTCATTCAACATGCGATGAAAGTTGTAAAAGAAGGACGCACTACCTTTATTGTGGCACACCGTCTTTCAACCATTAAAGATGCAGATCAAATCATCGTCATGGACAATGGACATATTCAAGAAAGAGGCACTCACAGAGAGCTACTTGATCTTGGAGGCACTTATACGCAAATGTATCAAATGCAAGGAAGTATGGCATAAAAATAGCGCAGGACGAGGGAATCAACTCCCAAGTCCTGCGCTTTTAATTGTTCATTATAGATTAATTAATCATTCGCTGCTTCATCAGCAACATCTTTAAAGTGTTCAACTTGATTATATGCAAGCATCTCGAAATGTCCGTTTTGGTATTTAACAATAGATACGGATGCATTTTGTAATGCATCAGTTTCATCGAAATCAGCAACTAAACCATGTAATAGATTGCGAATTGTCATCCCATGACACACAACTAAAATATTTTGGTCCGTTCCAGCGTGACGGTTTAGTAATTTTAGTAAACCAGATTCTACACGATTCCAAAATTCAGTATAGTTTTCTGCAAAGTGATATGGATCCGCTTCTTTGAACATATTCATAATATCTTGAATTTGATTCTCAGTTCCTTCAGGCAACCCATGTTTGATGTTTACCCTTTGTTCAACTTCTGGCCAAACTTCAGCAGCAGAAAGACCTTCAAAAGATCCAAAGTGAACTTCACGAAATTCTGGCATTTGTTCGATTTCTAAGTGCTCATTATTATGATTTTCTTCTAAAATAATTGAAGCTGTATCAATTGTTCGTTTTAAATCACTCGTATATACAGCATCAAATTCAATATCGGCTAGACCTCTACCACTGCGATGAACATTTTTAATTCCTTCTTCGGTTAATAATGCATTCGACCATCCTTGCATTCGACCATAGAAATTGAAATATGTTTCACCGTGGCGTACAAAATAAAATGTTACTCCTTTACTCATGCCTTACCTCCTAATTGTTCTGAATCCATTATACTATAGAAAACACGTGTGTCTAAGAAATTAAAGGAAAATATAAAAAGTCTAGATTATTACAGATTCTTAAAGTGCAAAATGATATAATATGTGATAATCTTATGTAGTTATAAAAATGAATTGAGAGGTCTGATAGAGATGGATCAACCTTCGGTATTTAATAAGCTAATGAAGACGTTCCAAATTAATAATCAACAGTTGGCATTTGGTAGTTATGCTGCCGAATTATCTTTCTATGTTATTTGGGCGCTAGTGCCGTTAATGCTTGCATTATCAAATATTATTGCTATACTTCCTTTTTCAGAAGCGCAAATAATTGACACAATCCAATTAGCCTTACCAGATGAAGTCGAAGTAGCGATTATTCCCTTATTGGAGACTTACTTAACAGGTACAAGTTCAGGTTTGTTCTCGCTAAGTTTAATCATTTCATTATGGCCAGCTTCGAATGTGTTTAATACAATGCAACGTGTGTTAAATACAATATATAAAACCGTACCTAGAAAAAACTTTTTTATCGCACGATTATTTGCTTACGTATTTACTTTGCTGATTGTTATTGCGTTAGTTACATTTACATTCGCACTTGTATTCGGCGAGACAATTATTGATTATATTCAAGAAGTCTTTGGTATTCAATTTTTCTTATTAGATTTTTTCGTGAATCAAGGGTGGATATTAGGTTTATTAGGTGTTTTTATTCTATTAATTGGTATTTACCAATTTATGCCAAATGTTAAATGGCCAATCAAATATGCAATACCTGGAACGATTTTCGCCTTACTTGGCTTTACATTAGTATCTCAGTTATTCAATGTTTATATGAGATTTGCTGGTGGAAACGTTGGTGGGGGAACGATTGGTGTATTCATGGTTGCGATCATTTGGTTATATTTAAACGCGATGGTTATTGCCATAGGAGCTTACATCAATGTCTTTTATCATGATTTTAAAGAGAAAAGTTATTGGCAATTGGTTGAAGAAACTAGTAAGTATCAATCATTTGTCTCATATAGTGATAACTTTAAACAAACTAATTCAAATCAGTTTGAATTGACCAATAAGATATATAAGAATTTTACAAACAAGCAATAAAGAAAGGTGAAATGAATGACATCTATTAGACAAATACGTCGAGATAATGAAAACCGGATAGATTACGGCATTATCTTAAATGTTATGGTCTTAGCAATCATCGGATTGTTAAGTGTATACTCAACAACAACACTCATCGAAGGGGGAAATCTCGTTCCAACTTTATTCCATGCCCTTTGGTATGGGGTAGGTACGATTGCTGTAATTGCAGCGATGCAATTAGATAGCGAACAATATTGGAAGCTTTCCACTTATCTATACGGATTCGGTTTACTACTATTAGTATTAGTACTGTTCTTCTATGATAGAGAATTAGCAGTTACCGGGGCAACAAGTTGGTTAAGAATCGGTTCGCTATCGGTTCAACCTTCAGAGCTTTTCAAGCCTGCCTATATTGTATTTATGGCACGAGTTGTCACTGAGCATAATAATAAATACCCTAATCGAACAATAAAGACAGACTTTATGCAATTAGGAAAAATATTAATGTTCGCAGCACCACCGATGATCTTAATTCAGTTACAAAATGACTTAGGAACAAACTTAGTTATCATGTCAATCACTGCTGGAATTATTCTAATGTCAGGAATTAATTGGAAAATTCTTGCACCAATTGCGACAACCGTTATTGTAGTCGCGGGAGGAATTATTATTGTCGTTGCGAATTTCCCAGAATTTTTAATTGATAATAATATAGTTCAAGAATATCAGATTAACCGTATCTTAGACTGGTTACGTCCTTTTGAAAACACACAAGGGAGTGGGTATCAGTTAGCGCAAAGTATTAAAGCTGTTGGATCGGGACAATTGAGTGGTAAAGGCTTTGGAGTTTCACAAGTAACCGTACCGGTTCGTGAATCCGACTTTATCTTTACGACCATCGCAGAAAACTTCGGTTTCTTAGGAAGCTCTGTTTTACTCTTTGTTTATTTCATTTTAATTTATCAAATCGTACAAATTTGCTTTAAAACGCGTAATGAATTTTATTCATACATTGCGGCGGGTGTTATTTCAATGATTTTATTCCACGTTCTAGAGAATATCGGAATGGCCATTGGTTTACTACCAATTACAGGGGTTCCACTTCCATTTGTTTCGCAAGGTGGTTCGGCTTTACTAGGGAATATGATTGGGATTGGCTTAGTCCTATCTATGAAATATCATCACCGAAGCTACATGTTTGGAATGGAAGATGATTTTAGTTATTAAATTTAGAAGGGTGATTAATAATGGAATTATTAAATGAAAATTTATGGATGACTGAAGAAGATAATATTGTAACGATTGGTTTAACACCAGAATTACAAGATGAAGCGGGAGATATTTCATACGCAAATATCGCTTCATTAGGAAAAATTGATGTTGACGATACAATTATTAATGTTGAAGCTTCTAAAGCTGCGATTGAAATACCTTCACCTATTCAAGGGAAAGTTATTGAACGTAATGAGGAAGCAGAAGATACACCATCTTTACTTAATTCCTCAGATACAGCAAATAACTGGGTTGTAAAAATTCAAAAGTAAAAGATTATGATAATAAAACGGATATTACCTTGATGTATTAATCTTTGGTGATGTTCGTTTTATTTTATATGAAGGAGGGAAAAGATGGAGTTCCAACAAGTCATGCAACAAATCAATAAGAAGCAAATTGATCCAATCTATACGGTTGTCGGACCTGAGAATTACCTCAAAAACCAGTTTATGGAAGGCTTGTTTCAACAATTAGGCGGGATCGATGTTTTAGATATCTCACGAATTGACTTACAAGAAGTGACGATGAATGATGTCTTGGATGAGGCAGAGATGTTTTCTTTTTTCTCTGACTACCGTGTGCTCATCGTGTCGAATGCGACCTTTTTAAATTCGCAAAGTAAGAATAAATTAACTGATTCAGAACAAAAAAGATTACTAGGTTATTTAGATAATCCGAACCAAGCAAGTATTTTAATCTTTAATGTTGAAAATCCATCCTTAGACA
Organism: Ruoffia sp. FAM 26255; assembly: GCF_045528525.1. Classification (NCBI taxonomy): domain Bacteria; kingdom Bacillati; phylum Bacillota; class Bacilli; order Lactobacillales; family Aerococcaceae; genus Ruoffia; species Ruoffia sp. FAM 26255. The sequence goes on from NZ_JBGQQX010000018.1 coordinate 11,140, forward strand.
AGCGAAAGAAACTCACTAAGAGTTTTAATAAACAAACAAAAATGGTTGATATATCAGAGTTAGATGAAGGTCAAGTAGCGCGTTATGTCCAGTCATATATTAATAATTTAGATATTTCGTTTACACGTGAAGCTGTTGAGGAATTGTTAATTAGGGTAAACTATCAACTAACTAATGCAATGACCGAAGTGAATAAACTGGAAATATTTGGACAAACTGATGGTAGAATTACACTCGATTCTGTTCGATCACTCGTTCCACGTACACTTGAATCGGATGTATTCCAATTAACAAATGCCGTTGCGAATAAAAATATTACTCAAGCGATTCAAATTTACCAAGATTTATTATTAATGCGTCATGAACCGATTGCTTTACATGCATTAATGGTTTCTCAATTTAGAGTGATTGTTCAATCAATGATACTAGGCCGACAAGGTATGAACCAAGCAGATATTGCTAAGCAGTTAGGCATTCATCCCTATCGAGTGAAGCTTGCTTTAACATCAGGAAGATCCTTGCAATTACCAGAATTACTTAACTTTTATGTTGAGATGGCAGAAGTGGATTTCGGAATGAAGACAGGTGTGGGGGATAAAGAGACTCACTTTTATATATTATTGTCGAAATTAACTTCTTTATAAAAAAAACGAAAATGAACTGTAAAAAGTTCATTTTCGTTTTTTTGTAATTAAGATAAAGTACCTTAATTATTTATTCATTAAGTTTGCTAATGTAGATTTGTTACGTGCTGCTTTGTTTGCGTGGATTAATCCTTTACCTGCAGTACGGTCAATTTGTTTAGAAGCTTTAGCGAATAATTCATTCACGTCACCTTCACCAGTTTCTACTGCATTACGAAAATCTTTGATTAATGAACGCATTTTCGAAACTTGTGCAGTATTACGTTGTTCTTTTACACTTGATTGACGAGCACGTTTAATAGCTGATTTAGAGTTTGCCATTGGTGTCACCTCTTTCTTACTGATTTCATTTGTCTAGTATATAAGCATTTGCTAACTTAGTCAACAAAAATTATTATACAATAAAATAGAAGAGTGATGCAATCTTTTTTTGTTTGTTTTAAACTGAAATTATACTAGAAAAATAACATAATCATTTATATAAACATATTGAAACAAAGAAGTAGAATTTTATAGCATTATAGAGTATTATGGTTTAAGCGAATAAATGTTCGGTTAATGAGGAGGCAGAAAATGGATAAATTTAATTTAATATCTCAGTATGAGCCAAATGGTGATCAACCTCAAGCAATTAAAGAGTTAGTTAAAGGATTAAATGACGGTGAAAAAGAACAGGTTCTATTAGGTGCAACAGGAACAGGTAAGACGTTTACGATTGCCAATGTAATTAAAGAAGTAAATAAACCTACTTTAGTTTTAGCACATAATAAAACTTTAGCAGGGCAACTGTATAGTGAATTATTAGATTTTTTCCCAGAGAATTCAATAGAATACTTTGTGTCTTACTATGATTACTATCAACCTGAGGCTTATGTTCCATCATCGGATTCATATATTGAAAAAGAAGCCATGGTCAACGATGAAATTGATAAATTACGACATTCCGCTTCATCCGCATTATTGGAGCGACGAGATGTTATTGTTGTCGCATCAGTTTCTTGTATATACGGGTTAGTGGATCCGGAGATGTATCGTAATCAAGTTCTATCAATTAGAAAAGGGCAAGAAGTATCGCGTGAAGAAGTATTGCGTCAGCTAATTGATATGCAGTTTGTTAGAAATGACATTGACTTTCAGCGGGGAACTTTTAGAGTTCGTGGAGATGTTGTTGAAGTGTTCTTAGCTTCGCGTGATAGTGAAGTGATTCGTATTGAATTTTTCGGTGACGAAATTGATAGAATTCGCGAAGTAGATGTAATGACCGGTGAGATTAAAAATGACGTTGATCATTTCCCTATCTATCCTGCAACTCACTTCGTGGCTGATCAAGATCAAACGTTACAAGCCGTTAATACCATTAAAGCGGAGTTAGAAGAAAGATTAGAAGAATTGCGTTCTGAGAATAAACTCTTAGAAGCACAACGTTTAGAGCAACGGACGACCTATGATTTAGAAATGCTCCTTGAGATGGGGTACTGTAATGGGATTGAGAACTATTCAAGACATATGGATGGGCGTGCGCCTGGAGAGCAACCTTATACATTAATTGACTTCTTCCCAGATGATTTCTTAATTGTAGTGGACGAGTCTCATATGACTATGCCACAAATTCGAGGGATGTATAATGGGGACCGAGCTCGGAAACAACAATTGATTGATTATGGCTTTAGATTACCTAGTGCTTTAGACAATAGACCGCTAAGATTAGAAGAGTTTGAAAAGCATGTGAACCAAATCATCTATATTTCAGCTACACCAGGACCATATGAATTAGAACATACTGATGACGAATATGTTGAACAAATTATTCGTCCAACTGGTTTATTAGACCCAGTGGTTGAAGTCCGACCAATTAAAGGTCAGATTGATGATTTAATTCAAGAAATTACGAAACGAACTGAACGCGATGAGCGTGTGTTTATTACGACCTTGACGAAGAAAATGTCTGAAGACTTAACGGACTACCTTAAAGAAGTCGATATTAAAGTCAAATACTTACATAGTGATATTAAAACGTTAGAAAGAACGGAGATTATCCGTGATCTAAGGTTAGGTATCTTTGATGTCCTTATCGGTATTAACTTACTAAGAGAGGGGATTGACGTACCAGAAGTGTCGCTTGTTGCTATCTTAGATGCGGATAAGGAAGGGTTCTTACGAGGTGAGCGTGCATTAATTCAAACGATTGGACGTGCGGCTCGTAACGAGAATGGTCAAGTAATTATGTATGCAGATAAAATGACGGACTCAATGACAAAAGCCATTGAAGAAACAGAACGTCGTCGTGAGATTCAAATCGCTTATAATAAAGAACATGGCATTACGCCCAAAACGATTAAGAAAGAAGTTCGTGACCTTATTCGAATTACGCATGAAGTTGAAAATGAGGAACAAGAAGAGAATATCCTAGCCCAATTCAAACAGCTCTCTCGTCTGCAACGTGAAGAAGAGCTTGAACGACTTGAGATGGAGATGCGTCAATACGCTAAGGATCTCAACTTTGAAGCGGCAGCAGATTTAAGAGATATTGTTATGGAGCTTAAAGCAACTTTCTTTAAACGAAAATAATTTATTTTAGAACAAAACTCTTTTGACTACATTATAGTCTGAAGCGTTTCGTTCTTTTGTTTTGCTTCGAACCTTTTTAAGGGCAATTTACTAATTAGAGAAAATTTAAATTAATTTAGATAAAAACAGATTTGGCCTTTTATAATAATAATGCTTCCTGTATAATAATTTATTGAGGTCATTCTTAATGAGGAGGTAATATAATGCGACAAAAGAAGAGAGTGCAAAGTTATGATGGCTTAAAAGGTTTAGCGATTATGGCTGTCGTTGCTTATCATTTATTCCCTTCCATAATACCAGGTGGATTTTTCATGGTGAATACATTTCTTGTTATTGGAGGATTCTTTTTTGCAAGAAATATTGAGAAAGTTCAGCCGGTTAAAGCATCAATTCAATGGAAAACGATCGGAAAGTATCTACTACATACGATAGAGAGGCTCTTTATACCACTCTTGTGGCTCCTAATATTTATCGTTGTCGGCTTATATATATTATATCCAACTGAATTAAGACATATTCAGAGTGATATATTTTCTGGGTTGTTTTTTGTAAATAATATTTATCAAATAGTGACGGATCAATCTTATTTTGTACAAATGTCAGATGCATCACCGTTTACTCACTTGTGGTATAATGCGATTCACTTACAATCAGTTCTAATCGCAACCGGTATCATCTTACTATTACAAAGATTAAAACTGTCAATTCCATCTAAAGGAATTATTTGGCTTTTTATTGTATTACTAAGCCATGTCGCTATCTTATTCTTATATACACCAGGCGAGGATCCAACGCGTGTGTATTATGGCATTGAAACCCGCTTTGCATCATTTGCGATTGGTGTCGCAGCAGCTTACATTACACCAACAATTCTAAATTTATTCTATAATTCAAGAATTAAATTGTTCGTATATAATTTAATTGCCATACTATCTGCAGGTGGGATGATTTGGATTGTTTTCACACAATCAGATCAAAACGAAGCTACGTATCTACTGTGGATGTCAGTATTTAATGTGTTGAGTATGTTACTAGTATTTTCAATTACTGTAGGCGCACCGACGGTGACAAGTTGGCTAAGTTTAAAACCACTGCATCTTATTGGTAAAAGGTCATATTCATATTATCTATGGTATTACCCAATTATTGTTTTTTACCTAGCATTTTACCGTGAATTAGGAGAAAACATTACCGTAGTCAATGTTTTATCCCTGATTACATTAGCAATTGTTGGGGAAGTCTTTTATCGTATCATTGAAAGCGGGGGCGTGAGAATCTGGTTTGGTTCTTCGTTCAACTTTAAAGAAGATGCGGAAGATATCGGTCATATGATTGATCAGAGAAAGTTCTTCCAACCTAAGCTATTCATCTTTATTGCTTATGTTGCTTTGATGGTTTTATTTGTTCGAGGTCTAATCTATTCAGCTGATAATAAACGTGTGTCTTTATTTGAATTAGAGTATCAAGCCTTTCAAACGAAACCAAACTTGCTGAATACGGCGTATCCATTAAGTGAACCGATTATCCAAGTTGAAGAAGATTTAGACCAAGTGGATGATACATTTGAGACCGTCTTCGTTAACGAGCTAGAAGTTGAAGATCCTGTAGAAGCATTACAAAATATTTATTTTGAACAAGAAACTTTATCAGCGGAACTTCAAGAACTTATTGCTGAGAACCAAGAAGTGTTTGATGAATTTGAAGATTTAAATCCAATTGTATTCGATGAGTTAACGCCACAAGAATTATTATTTGCCACAGAAGTGCCGGTAACATTCTTTGGAGACTCTATCGCTTTACACTTTACACCGAAAGTAGATGAAATTTTCTGGAATGGAAACATCTATGGTCAAGGAAGCTTGCAATTATGGGATGCGAATGACATCCTACGTGACATGGTTCGTGACGGAGAAGTTCAAGAGAATTTAGTCGTTGTCCTTGGAACCAATGCAGGATTGGATCAAGAAGGAATGGATGAATTGATGTCCATTGCGGGAGAAGAGCGTAATGTCTTCTTTGTAAATACAAACTCAAGAGTGATGCACATTCAAAATGTAAATGACACAATTAAAGACACAGCTGAGAAATATCCAAATGCCTACGAAGTTGACTGGTATAGCTATCAACAAGGGAATCCAGATTGGTATACAGAAGATGAAGTCCATCATACACCAGAAGGAATGGAACACTTTGCTGTGATTGTCACTCAAACGATGTTTGAATATTTACCAGAGGAAACAATTGAAGAAATTGAATAAAAATTCTTGCATTTACATGACATATAGTGTAAATTATATCAAGTGGTAATCTAGCACTGTAAAAGTGCTTGGAATACTATATAGCACCTATGCTCAGTTCAGCGAATCACCAACGCTTTTCTTGGCATCAGGGATAAAAAAAGAAAGAGGTGAAATGAGATGGCTTTAACAAAAGAACGTAAAACAGAAATCATGACAGAATTTGCTACTCACGAAGGGGACACTGGTTCTCCAGAAGTACAAATCGCTGTGTTAACTGCAGATATTAACTCATTAAACGAGCATATCCGCGAACATAAAAAAGATTTCCATTCATACCGTGGACTAATGAAAAAAATTGGTCACCGTCGTAACTTATTAGCGTACCTACGTAACAAAGACGTAGCTCGTTACCGCGAATTAATCCAACGTTTAGGATTACGTCGTTAATATGATACTAACTTCCGTTTCAGTAATGAAATGGAAGTTTTTTTTGTAGATATTCATAATATATTGCCCTTTATGAGCGCAATTATATAGAGAATATGCTAAACTAATTAGTGTGTGTTTTGGTAATTATCAATATTGGTAGATCTACTATACAAGTATGAGTTTGTGACGAGACGCGTCATGAGTTGATATTTGTTTAGTAGTTCTCCAAAACACACAATTTATCAATCAAAGGAGAGATACCATGTTCGAAAAACATGTTTTTGAAACAACTATTGGTGGACGCCCATTGTCAGTTGAAATTGGCGAATTTGCTCGACAAGCGAATGGAGCAGTCCTAGTAAGATACGGAGATACCGTTGTATTATCTACAGCCGTAGCTTCAAGTAGACCTGTAGACGGAAACTTCTTCCCGTTAACAGTGAACTACGAAGAGAAAAAATACTCAGTAGGTAAAATCCCAGGTGGATTTATTAAACGTGAAGGTCGCCCGTCAGAGAATGCGACATTAACTGCACGTCTCATTGACCGCCCAATTCGTCCAATGTTCCCAGATGGGGTACGTAACGAAATTCAAATCGTTAATACAGTATTATCTGTAGATCAAGATTGCTCACCAGAAATGTCAGCAATGCTAGGTTCGTCATTAGCCCTAGGTGTATCAGATATTCCGTTTAATGGACCGATTGCAGGTGTTAACGTTGGTCGTGTTGAGGGAGAATTAGTACTTAACCCAACGACAGAACAAAGCGCTCAGTCAGATATTCACTTAACAGTTGCAGGTACTAGCCAAGCAATTAACATGGTTGAGTCAAGTGCGGAAGAAGTGCCAGAAGATGAGATGCTTGAAGCATTATTATTTGGTCACCGTGCAATTAAAGAAATTAACGAATTCCAAGCGAATATTATTGAACAAATCGGTAAAGAGAAATTCGAATTAACGATTGTACAAAATGATGAAGAAATCATGGAAGAAATTTCTGGACGTTACCGCGAAGCTATGATTGAAGCGATTAAAACTGAAGAGAAAAAAGCGCGTGAAGATGCGATTGCTTTAGTTATGCAAGGTGCTGTCGCTTATTATGAAGAATTACACGCGGAAAACCCAGAAAAAGGTGAAGTTTTATCAGCTGTTAACGCTGCATTACAAGCCTTAGAAAAAGAAGTCGTGCGTCATTTAATTACAGCGGATCGCATCCGTCCTGATGGCCGTAAAGTAGACCAAATTCGTCCTTTAGCTTCTCGCGTAGGTTTATTACCACGTACTCACGGATCTGGTTTATTCACTCGTGGACAAACACAAGCATTAACTGTTGCGACATTAGCACCTTTAGGAGAGCATCAAATTATTGATGGCTTAGGTGTTGAAGAGTCTAAACGCTTTATTCACCATTATAACTTCCCACCATATTCTGTTGGTGAAACTGGACGTATGGGTAGCGCGGGACGTCGTGAAGTTGGACATGGTGCCTTAGGTGAACGTGCACTTGCACAAATTATTCCAGATGAAGATGTATTCCCATATACAATTCGTTTAGTATCAGAAGTATTAGAATCTAACGGTTCATCTTCACAAGCAAGTATCTGTGCGGGAACGTTAGCATTAATGGATGCAGGTGTTCCAATTAAAGCACCAGTAGCGGGTATCGCAATGGGATTAGTTATGGATGGCGACAACTATACAATCCTTACTGATATCCAAGGTCTAGAAGATGCTTTAGGAGACATGGACTTTAAAGTAGCGGGAACTGAAAAAGGGATCACTGCTTTACAAATGGATATTAAAATCGAAGGAATTACGGAGCAAATTTTAGACGAAGCGTTAGTACAAGCACGTCAAGCTCGACTAGCAATTCTAGAAGAATTAACTTCGACAATTTCAGAACCAAGACCTGAGTTAAGTCCATATGCACCTAAGATTGAAATGATTCAAATTAAACCAGACAAGATTAAAGTTGTTATCGGTCGTGGTGGAGATACAATCAACAAGATTATTGATGAAACAGGCGTTAAAATTGATATTGATGACGAAGGTAATGTAAGTATTGCCTCGACGGATCAAGCAATGATTAACCGTGCTAAAGAAATTATCGAACAATTAACACATGAAGTTAAAGCGGGCGAAATTTATGAAGGTACAGTTAAGCGTATTGAGAAATTCGGAGCGTTTGTTGAGATTTTACCTGGTAAAGATGGATTAGTTCACATTTCTGAATTAGAACATCACCGTGTAGGTAAAGTTGAAGATGTATTAGCAATGAATGATAAAGTTAAAGTTCGCGTTCAAGAAATTGACGATAAAGGACGTATTAACTTATCTCGTAAAGCTTTAATCGACAAAGAATAATACATACTATTAAAAGGCAAGTTTCACGAAAGTGAGCTTGCCTTTTTGTTTTTCAAAATTTATGAGGTGATAATTTCTGATAAATCATCATTTTCAAATATTGAGGAAGCAATTTTTTATTTTATTCCTAACTGTGCTATAATGTGATAAGTATATTATCAAAATGAAACTAACTAAATAAAGAGGTGTCAAATGAGTACAATAAAAATAATCCCGCTAGGTGGGGTGCGTGAAGAAGGTAAAAACCTTTACGTAGTAGAAGTGAATGAGTCAATCTTTGTTTTGGATTGCGGACTAGTCTTTCCAGAAGAAGAATTACTTGGTATCGATGCAGTCATTCCTGACTTTACATACTTAGTTGAAAAGAAAGATCAAATCGTTGGTATTTTCCTAACACATGGTCATGATGATGCGATGGGTGCATTGCCGTATCTATTAGAGAAAGTTGATGCGCCAGTATTCGGAACAGAATTAACGATCGAATTAGCAACGATTTCAGCTAAATCACAAGGTTTACATCAACATATCGAGAATTTCTTCAAGATTGATGAAGATGTTGAGATTGAATTTGAGGATGCGACTGTAAGTTTCTTCAGAACAACGCATACAATTCCAGGTTCTCTTGGTATTGTTGTCTCAACGGACGAAGGATCAATTGTTTATACTGGAGACTTTAAATTCGATCCAAGTTCTTCAGAACAATACAGTACAAATTATGGTCGTTTAACTGATATTGGTGAAGCGGGTGTTTTAGCTTTACTAAGTGATTCAGCCGATGCAGAGAATGCGATTCAATCAGTCAGTGATAAGAAGATTACTGCTGACATGACTGAAGTTTTCCGTAATGAAGACGGACGTGTTATCGTTGCTTCAATCGGAAGTAATATCTCACGTATTCAGCAATTATTTTATGCTGCTAAAAATTCAGGTAGAACAATCTTCTTAGCAGACGACCAATTATACAAAATTGTTGACATTGCGATTCAATTAAATCAGATTGAAATCCCAAGTAAAGACATTATCGGACAAGTGAAAGATCTAAATAACACGCCTGACAACGAAGTCATTGTGTTAGAAACAGGTGACGTTGGCGAACCAATTAAAAATGTTCAATTAATGGCGACAAATCGTCATTCATTAATCAATATTAAAGATGGTGATTTAGTTTACCTAGCTACAACACCTTCAATTGCGATGGAAACAGTCATTGCCAAAACAAAAGATATGATTTACAAAGCGGGCGGAACAGTTAAGTCTGTAACAGATAACTTTAAAACATCTGGTCACGCGAGTCAGTCAGATTTAAAATTAATGATGAACTTTATCAAACCTAAATTTGTTATCCCTGTTAACGGTGAATCAAGAATGTTAGCCGCACACGCACGTTTAGCAAATGAAGTAGGTTATGAAGATAATCAAATTTTCTTACCGTACATCGGAGATGTTATTGAGTATAACAAAGGTAAAATGACGATGACTGCCCAAGTACCAGCCGGAAATGTTCTTATAGATGGTATTGGTGTTGGTGATATCGGTAACGTCGTTTTACGCGATCGCCGTATCTTAAGTGAAGATGGAATCTTTGTGGTTGTTGCTACGATTTCACGTCGTTTAGGTCGCGTATTAGTCGGACCACAAATTACTTCTAGAGGTTTCGTATATATGAAGACAAGTATTGATTTAATTGAAGCTTGTTCAGATATGACCTTAGATATATTAGATGAACATTTAAATGGTGATAATTTTGACTGGAGTGAACTAAAAGGGGATCTTCGTGAAAAAATCGGTAAATACTTATATAAAGAGACTCAACGTCGTCCGGTTGTCTTACCAATTATTATGGAAGCTTCAAATTATCAACCTAATAAAGAAGAAAAATAGGGGAGGTATAGAATGAATCAACGTACAAGAAGTATGCTATTGGATAGTTTATATGCGATTGTTCTAGGTTTAATTTTAGCCGTTGCTGCACAATATGTTAGCTCATTCATACCAGGTGATTATTCAGGCCTAGCGATGCTTCCATTAATCTGGTTAGCGCTACGTTATGGTTCACCACTTGCTATTATTTCTGCTTTACTGACAGGATTAATTGTTGGCTTTACACGACAAGAATTTACGGATTGGTTATCAGTCCTCCTTGAAAAAGCTTTACTTTTATTATCTGTAGGTTTTGCTGGATTATTCGCAAAATACACGCAAAAAACCCTAAATAACCGTCGATACTCATCTACTTACTTAAACATATTTACGGGTGCCTTACTTTCGACAGCGAGTTATATGTTTATCAAATTCTGGTTAACACCTTTAGCCTTAGATGAGATTAGTTTACTACAAATTAATGGTTGGGAATTTTGGTTAAGTTTAGTTGTGGTTTGGTTAATTATTGGCTTAGTTATCTTAATTATGGCTCGTAGTAATCCAAAACTAATTATCCCTAAGCGAACAAAATATTTATCTCGAAAAGAAACATCATCATTACTAAATGATTAATAAATTAAATGAAGTGTTGGTTATTATTATTGCCAACACTTTTTTATTTGATAAAAAATGACAAAAGAACAAGACCACCAATTGTTTGCGGGGATTGTGCAAACAATTGGTGGTCTATGAGTTCTAAGCAGCGTTGGCAGACGCAGTTAGAATTTGTTCTAAAGATAGTATGTAAGATCGCTTTGAATTAACTTCACTAATTGCAATGCGACGATTATGTTGAACGGTCGAAACGACGTTTGCTAAAACAGTCTTTTGTTCAATCTCTTGTTGAGAATTGTAGTATTCAAATGTGATTTCGACAGGATCGAGCGTCACATAATGTTGATGTAATAACTTCTCTACTTCATATAGAGGCATTATAAATCGTTTATCTTGTTTAATTTGAGTATTTAAAAAGGGTTTGAAGAAGCGCTGAACAGTAGTTGCAAGATTAGAATTGGGTTTGATAGGTAATTCCATGAATGTCACTCCTTTATCCGAACAGATGTTTGTATTTATAGTATACGAACAAACGTTCCCTTTGTCAACACTTTCTTAAAAACAAAAGAATTTGAAATAAAATTCATAAAGTAATACAATAGATAAACAAAATTGAGTAATGAGAGGTTAATTTATGAGCGAAAATAATATGTCTCGTCGAAACATCCATCGAGAAAGACCTAAGAAAAGAAAAAAAGGATGTTTAATTTTCTTTATTATCATCATTGTTCTACTTATAGGAGCAGGCGCTGTAGGTGCTTATTTTTATAATAACGTTGTGAACACGGTAGATGTGATTCAACAAAGTAGACCTGAAGAACAAGTGAATTTACGTGATGAGGATGAACCAGATCCTGAAGTCAGTCGTATTCAAAATAAAGAACCATTTTCAATGTTAATATTAGGGGTTGAACCTTCAACCAATGATAATTTAGAAGAAGGTCAATCTGATATTATGGTTGTTGCCACAGTGAATCCTGAAGAAGAAAGTGTGGTTATGACAAATATACCTAGCAATACACTCACTGAAATTGCAGGACAAGAATCAGAAGGTATGATTCGAGAGGCGTATGAAACAGGTGGGTTATCGACAACCGTTAATACTGTGCAAGATTTACTAGAGATTCCGATTGATTATACGTTGACAGTGAATCTGAATGGACTTGCTGATATTATTGATGCGATTGGTGAAGTACCAGTGACTGCTACTGAAACCTTTGATCAAAAAGGGTATAGCTTCGTTGCAGGTGAAACGTATAATATGGACGGGGAAATGGCCTTAGCTTATATTGGTGATATTGATGAAGCGATTGAATCAGCTAATCAACAAGATAAAGCAAGACAAGTTGTCAGTGCGATTGTTCCACAAATTAGTCAAATTGATTCACTAGCGAGCATTCCTAAACTCCTTGGTAGTCTAAATGGTAATGTATTAACGAATCTATCTTTCAAAGATATTCAAACAATCGCCTTGGATTATCGTCAAATAATTACGAATGTGGAAACAGTACAGTTAGAAGGAAATTCTGAAACGATTGATGATGTAACTTACGAAGTATTAGATAGTAATACACTTACAAACATTCAAGAACAGTTAAAAGCATTGTTAGAGCAATAAAGAAACGCATGAAATTTCTTGATTTTATTTCAAGAAGAATTAAGATATGTTATGATAGTAGTTATAGACATATAGAGTTTTATTTTGGAGGTAAATATGAGTGACACAAGAGGGTTATTAATTGTATTATCAGGTCCATCTGGAGTTGGAAAGGGAACTGTTAGAGCTGCAATTTTTAAGAATAATATTTATAACTATGTATATTCAGTTTCAGCTACGACTCGCCAAATGAGACCAGGTGAAGTAGATGGTGTCGATTATTACTTTACCTCACGTGAGGAGTTCGAAGAGCTAATAGAGGAAGATGCTTTGCTTGAGCACGCAGAATATGTTGGGAATTATTATGGTACACCAATTAGAGCGATTGAAGACAATCTGTCTAAAGGCCATGATGTGTTTTTAGAAATTGAAGTTCAAGGTGCAATGAAAGTTAGAGAAAGAATGCCTGATGGGATTTTCATTTTCTTAGCACCACCTAATCTCAACGAATTAGAGTCTAGAATTACTGGACGCGGGACTGATAATCAAGAAATCATTTATGAACGCATGCAAAAAGCACGTGAAGAAATTGACATGATGAAACATTACGACTATGTTGTCGTAAATGATGAAGTTGATTGTGCAGTAAACAAAGTAAATGGTATAATACAAAGTGAACATTTAAAAGTTTCAAGAGTCGTTGATCAAATTAAATTACAAATACATAATTATTTTCAAAAAGGGGAGTAATCCATCATGATGTTATATCCATCAGTTGACAAATTAGTTGAAAAAGTTCCATCAAAATATAGCTTAATTATCCTTGCGAGTAAACGCGCGCATGAAATGCAATTATACAAGCATGAAATGTTAGATTCATACGAAGCAATCAAACCAGTTGGAAGAGCGTTAGAAGAAGTTGTTTCTGGCGACTTACAAATCAAAGAACAATAAAAATCGAAGCTACTATGAAAGAATTTATACTACTTTCATAGTAGTTTTTTGTCATATGGTACAAATTTTTTAGAAGGAGGGGAAAGAATGATAGTGAAAGTTGTCATTGATATACCAGCGAAGCAAGTGAATCGCTCTTTTGATTATGCAGTGCCAAAAGATTGGGAATCTGCGATTAAACTAGGTAGCCGAGTTCAAGTACCTTTTGGCAATATGAAACGAACAGGCTTTGTCGTTGATATTGCGGACGAGACCGAATTTAACGGAAAACTCAAACCGATCCATAGTATTATGGATTATGATGTGTTCTTAAATGAAGAATTAATTGAATTGAGTGATTATTTAGCTGAGTATCTTCAATGCTTCCGAATTTCAGTTCTTCAAGCAATGTTACCGAGCTTACTCAAGGCAAAGTACGATGCTATCGTTCAAATTCATGATCCTGTTCTATTTAGTGAAAAAGTTGGATCATGGTATCAAAATGAAACAAGCATTGACCGAAAAGAATTGGAAGATAGAATTTCTCCCAATGCAATCAGTCAATTAAAAAAAGAAAATATCATTTCTATAGAATACCAAGTTATTAACCAAACGACGCAAAAAACTAAAACAATGATTAAAACAAACTTAAATAAAGACCAATTAATGAATGCTTTAGAAAGGACAAGCCAAAGAAGCTTTAAGCAACGGGCGATACTAGAATACTTCATTAATAATCAAGCTATCGAAAGCATTGAAAAAAACACTTTAATGACAGAATTAGAAGTATCCAATGCGACAATAAATTCAGCCATCGATAAAGAATGGATTACGACATTTAAAGAAGTTGTCTATCGTGATCCACTGAAGGACGTGTCTTTTCAAACGAGTTCATCAAAAACGTTACTACCTGAACAGCAGAATGCGCATGATTTAATTAGTCAAAGCGTTGATAACAAACAAGCGGATACGTATTTAATTGAAGGAGTAACCGGGAGTGGGAAGACAGAAATTTACTTGCAATTAATGGACAGAGCCTTACAACAAGGCAAATCTGCTTTATTACTCGTACCAGAAATTTCGTTAACACCACAAATGGTGGAACGCGTGGTCAGTCGCTTCCAAACTGGTATTGCAGTATTGCATTCTGGTTTATCTATTACTGAAAAATACGATGAGTGGCAACGGATTATTAAAGGCGAAGCAAAAATCGTCGTAGGGGCGAGATCATCAATCTTTGCTCCTTTAGAAAATATTGGAATCATCATTATAGATGAAGAACATGAAACGACTTATAAGCAATCTGATAATCCACGTTATCATGCGAGAGATGTTGCGAGATGGCGGAGTGACTATCATGATGCCCCCTTAATACTGGGAAGTGCGACACCGTCTTTAGAAAGCCGTGCGCGAGCTCAAGTCGGTAACTATCACTTAATCCACCTGGAGAATCGGGTCAATCAAATGCCGATGCCACCTGTGGATATTATTGATATGACCCAAGTTGAGTTGAGGGAAACGGCGAATGAATTATCTCCAGAGCTTATTGAGAAGATTCAAGATCGACTCGATAAGAGGGAGCAAGTTGTATTATTACAAAACCGTCGCGGTTATGCCTCTTACTTACTATGTCGCGAATGTGGTTTTATTATGCAATGTCCTAGATGTGATATTTCTCTAACCTATCATAAGTTTGATAACCAAATGAAGTGTCACTATTGTGATTACCATGAACCTTTACCGACGCAATGTCCGAGCTGTCAATCACCGCACATTCGTACTCATGGTATCGGAACACAAAAGGTAGCCGAAACGTTAGAAGAAATCTTTCCAGAAGCGAAGGTGACGCGAATGGATAATGATACAACTCGCCGTAAAGGCCAACATCAAAAATTACTAGATGAGTTTTCAAGTGGGCAATCGAATATTCTATTAGGAACGCAAATGATCGCTAAAGGCTTAGACTTTGAGAATGTAACCTTAGTAGGAGTCATCAATGCTGATACAGCGCTTAATTTACCTGATTTTAGGGCAAGTGAACGGACTTTCCAACTATTAACTCAAGTGAGTGGAAGAACCGGACGTGGGCGCTTAGCAGGTGAAGTGGTGATCCAAACGTATAATCCTGAACACTATGTGATTCAATTTGCAAAAACGCACGATTATGAAAACTTCTTCCGCTTTGAGATGAAGCGACGACATCTGACTAATTATCCGCCTTATTACTTTACGACCTTACTGACAGTATCTAGTAAGCATCAAGGGAAGGCGAGTCAATTGGCCTATGATTTAAAAGCTCAGTTATATAATCCTGAACTTGAAAGGAAAGAGCAATTATATATTATTGGTCCAAATCGGAATAATATTTCGAAAATTAACAATTATTACTATTTTAATTTACTTTTAAAATACAAAGACAAAACTACTATTCAAAGACAATTGGATGATATTTTGAATAATACACAACAAAAGGCAACACAAGGTGTGTATGTAAATATTGATCATGAACCACAATATTTTAGTTAGAAAGGATATGTATATGCATAAGATAATTTTTATGGGGACACCAGATTTCTCTGTTGAGGTATTGGAAGGGCTAGTGAATGATGCGAATTTGGAGGTTGTAGGTGTAGTCACTCAACCCGATCGACCTGTCGGGCGTAAAAAAGTATTAAAGCCGACACCAGTGAAGGAACTCGCATTAAAACATGACATCCCAGTCTATCAACCTGAAAAAATTAGAGGGTCCCAAGAAGCTGAAGAGTTAAAAACTTTAAATGCTGACCTTATAGTTACAGCAGCGTATGGGCAATTTGTACCTAATGATTTAATTGAAGCACCAAAATATGGAGCAATTAATGTCCATGCGTCACTACTGCCTAAATACCGTGGTGGGGCACCAATTCATTATGCTCTATGGAATGGGGATAAAGAAACGGGAATTTCAATTATTTATATGACTAAAAAGATGGATGCAGGAGATATCTTATCTCAACGCGCCATTGAAATTAAGGCAACAGATGATGTAGGTAAATTATTTGAGTCTCTTGCTGTGGTAGGTAAAGAATTATTATTAGATACTTTACCTGCAGTTTTTGCTGGCGAAGTCCAAGCAACACCGCAAGTGGAAGAAGAAGTTGTCTTCTCTCCAACAATTACTAAAGAACAAGAGCGAATTTCTTGGGATTTAACTGCTCAAGAAGTGGATAATCATGTTCGTGCCTTTAGACCATTCCCATCGACATATACGCTATTAGATAATAACCGTGTTAAAATTTGGGTGGGTGAACCTGTAACATATAAAGGCGAATCCGGCGAAATTGGTGAAGTGGTTGCAGTTGAAGACAATAAATTAATTGTTCAATGCGGAGATAATTCATTTTATGGAATTAGCGAATGGCAAGAAAGTGGAAAAAAACGACTTTCAATTGAACAATGGTTGAATGGGAATAAGCCAGAGGCTATAATAGATAGCGTGTTCGAAAATAAATAACGATAGGAGGAACGAGTTTTGAAAATTAAGCAACGAAGTAAAAAACAATTAAATAAAAATTTACGTTGGCACTCACTCGTTCTACTCGATAAAATTGAAAATCATAATGAATTTTCAAATGTAGTGATAGACGAATTTTTACAAAATACACCTTTAGATGAAAGGGATAATCGATTAGTTGTCCAAATTGTATACGGTGTTATCCAAAACAAATTAACGATTGATTATTACTTAGCACCTTTCGTATCAGGTAAGAAACTTGATGACTGGGTTTCCACATTACTAAGACTTTCTGTATATCAGTTAGTATTTTTAGATCGAATTCCGAGTCATGCGGTAGTTAATGAAGCCGTTCAAGTAGCTAAAGTGAACGGTCATGGGGGCGTAGGGAATTTTGTAAATGCAATCTTGCGTCGTTTTATTCGAACGGATCGATTGGATATTGATGCGATTGAAGATTTCACTGAACGCTTAAGTGTGAAATACAGTATTAGTCCTTGGATTGTAGATTATTTCTTGAAACATCAAACGCATGAAGAAGTTGAGAACTTATTAGAAAGTTTACAAGAAGTTCCATTTATCTCTGCACGTGTAAATACAAGTAAGAAGTCTAGAAAAGAAGTCATGGAATCACTTTATAGTGAAGGTTATGACACTGTAGAAAGTGATATTTCACCCGTAGGTATTCGTTCTATGAACGGTAATCTCATTCATTCAACGGCTTTTAAAGAAGGTTGGTTAACAATTCAAGATGAATCATCGATGTTAGTAGCTCCTTTAGGTCATATTAATGGAGATGAAGAAATATTAGATGCATGTTCTGCACCAGGTGGGAAAGCGACACATATCGCGACACTATTAGAAACAGGACATCTGACAGCCTTAGACTTGTCAGAACCCAAAATTAAGCGAGTAAATGAACATATGGATCGTTTGGCACTTTCACAAAGAGTGACATTAAATGTGGAGGATGCGTCAAAACATCAGCCTACAGACGGTCAATTATATGATAAAATATATTTAGATGCACCTTGTTCTGGCTTAGGTTTAATGAGACGTAAACCTGAGATTAAATATGATAAATCATATGAAGATATACAAGAATTAGCACAAATACAAACCGAATTAATTAATCATGTATCAACATTATTAAAACCAGGTGGAGAAATTATATATAGTACTTGTACAATGTCTTATGAGGAAAATGAAGAAATCGTTCAATCATTTTTAAACGCTCATGATAATTTTGTACAAAGTCCAATTTCAGCTGAAAAAGATAATATTAAAGCAGATTTAATTACCGATGAAGGTAATATTCGAGTTTGGCCACAACAATACCATACAGATGGCTTTTTTATCTCACGTTTAGTTAAAAAAGACACAGAAGGTATTAAATAGTACAATAAAAAACTGAGGTGAAACAATGCAAATTTCGCTCCATTCAAGCGTAGGGAAACAGCGTAAGTCAAATCAAGATTATGCTGATTATTTTAAATCAGATTTTAATCAATACTTATTTGTCTTATGTGATGGGGTCGGCGGTCATCAAGCTGGTGAAGTCGCGAGTGAACTTACGACGAAATATTTAGGGAAGCAATTTAAGCAGTTGACGAAAGAGTTAACGAAAGAAGATGCATCACAATGGATTGGAAAAGCTATTGAAGATGTAAATATTTATCTATATGAAGAATCTTTAAAAGATAGACAACTTGCAGGAATGGGAACTACGTTAGTTGTTTCATTAATTACAAAAGAGTTTGTCTTAATTGCGCATGTGGGGGACAGTCGCGCTTACGTATTCAACGAAGGCCATTTAATTCAAAAAACAGAAGACCATTCATTAGTCAATGAATTAATCCGATCAGGTGAGATTACTGAAGAAGAAGGAAATCTTCACCCACAACGAAACGTTGTCACACAATCAATTGGCGTGACACCGGATGTCGGCTATGAATTGTTGGAGTTACCAATTAATGAAGTGGAACACTTAATGCTTTGTTCTGATGGACTGACAAATATGGTGAGTCACGAAGAGATTGTTGATTTCTTCCAACAAACGGAAGACTTTGAACATTTAGCTGTATCTTTAGTTGATGCAGCAAATGAAGCTGGTGGACGAGACAATATTACGATTATTGTTGTTGGAGACATCCCTTTTTTAATCTTAGAGGATGGTGAAACGACATGATAGATATTAACTCTAAACTATCTGGACGCTACATTATTAACCAACTTGTTGGCTCAGGTGGGATGGCAAATGTTTATTTAGCCAGAGATTTGATATTAGATCGTGATGTTGCGGTTAAAGTATTACGCTTTGACTTCCAAGATAATCAAGATGCTATCCGTCGTTTCCAACGTGAAGCTATGGCGGCGAGTCAACTCTTGCATCATAATGTTGTGGAAGTTTATGATGTTGATGAAGAAGATGGCCAACAATATATTGTGATGGAGTACGTTAAAGGGAATGATTTAAAGACATTTATCCGTGAGAAATCACCTGTGTCTTTAGAATTAGCCGTTAATATTATGTCCCAAATTCTATCAGCCATTGATGTCGCACATAGACATAACATTATTCACCGTGATATTAAGCCACAAAATATACTAATTACTGAGAACAATGAAGTGAAGATCACTGACTTTGGTATTGCCGTCGTGCTATCAGATACATCATTAACACAAACAAACACATTGCTTGGTTCTGTGCATTATTTATCGCCTGAACAAGCGCGTGGTGGAAGTGCGACCGTTAAATCGGATATTTATGCTTTAGGTGTTGTTCTTTACGAATTAATCACTGGTGAAGTCCCTTATGACGGTGAGTCAGCTGTTTCGGTTGCTCTAAAGCATTTCCAAGAGGAATTCCCTCGTGTGAAAGAGCATTTAGATTACGTTCCACAAAGTTTAGAAAATGTGGTCATGCGATCAACCGCTAAATCATTAGAACATCGTTACAGTTCTGTTCAAGAAATGCTAAATGATCTAAGTACGAGTTTAAGTGTGAATCGTATGAGCGAAAAACGCTTCGACCCAGAAACGGATATCGAAGATACATTAATTATGACGCCAATTAAACCAATAAGTACAGCAAGTCAAACGTTATCAAGTGTAGAAGTTAAAGAGGATTTTCAAGAGGATGAAGAGGAAATTCCTCAATATGATGAATTACCACCGATTTCTAGACCGAAGCGACTACGTAAACTGTTAATACAAGTATCTGTCGTATTATTAGTTATCTTATTGGCAGTCGGTGCGTATGCTTTATATAATCAAACGATTAGATATGTAACCGTCCCTGATGTTGAGAACTTATCTCAAGCAGAAGCGATGGCATTACTTGAAGAAGAGAACATTTCAGTTGGGAATGTGATTAATAATTGGCACGACACTGTCGTTCAAGGGAACGTTATCGAAACGGATCCTGAGATGGGCGAGCGAATTGAAAGAGACTCATCAGTCAATCTAGTCGTGAGTAGTGGGGAAGAACAAGTTCAAATCGGCGATTATGTCGGACAGAGCTATGAACCAATTCGTCAAATGTTGATTGAAGCTGGTTTTATCGTTGAACGTCAAGACTTGTTCACCAATGATGCGTCACAAACTGGGACCATCATGGCACAAAGTTTAGAACCGGGAACGCGCGTAGTTCCAGGTGAGACACCGATTACTATGACTGTAGGAAGTTATTCAGAATCAAGCACCATGCAAGATTTCTATAACTTATCCCTTGATATGGTTCAATCATTTGCGGATGGATATGGGTTAGTTGTAGATGTAGGTTATGAATACAGCGAGTTTATCCCAGAAGGACAGGTTATTAGTCAGTCACCTGAAAGCGGAACATCATTATATCCTGGTGATACAATTTCAGTTGTTGTTTCAATGGGAGCTGAAAAAGAAGAAATTAATTCTGCTTTAACTCCAGTATATATTGAATACTTACCAACGTATGAAGATAATGATGAAGAACAAGAAAATCCATTACCAAATACAATTCAAGTATTCATTGGTGATGAGTATAATAATATTACTGAAGTCGCTGAAGAATTTGAAATTACAGAGTCACAATTAATTGAATTAACTTTGTATATATCATCAAATGGTACAGGGCAATATCGAATATTGCGTGATGGTGAAGTGTATGAGGAAAGTAATAATGTTATACCACAGTAGCTGTTTCAAGGTTAAATCTTTCATATTGGAGGATTTAACCTTTTTTTAAAAGGAGGGTTTTATGCAAAAGAAAAAAGGTGTTATTTATCAATCAATTAGTGGGTTCTATTATGTGTGGTCTGAGAATCAAAGTTTTGCCACAAAACCTAAAGGTTTATTTCGACACACAAATGAAAAACCCCTAGTAGGTGATGAAGTAGTCATTGAAGTTGATGAACAAGATAGTCAGTCAGAAAGTCGTCTTATTGAAATATTACCAAGAGAAAATGAGTTAGTTCGACCAAGTATTTCGAATGTAGATTACTCAATGATTGTGACTTCATTAGTTGAACCAGATTTTTCTTATAATTTATTAGATTACTTTTTAGTTTCTATCGAATCGAACCATATTGAACCGATTATCTTATTATCTAAGTATGACTTATTAGTCGAAGCGCTTGGTCAAGAAGCAGCCGACCGAAAAGTTGAAGAAATTAAACGAGTATACGCACCCGCTGGTTATACCGTTGTGACTTTAAATAATAATGAATCAGATATTGATAAGATTAAACATTTGATAGACTCAGGCTTATACGTCATAATGGGACAATCAGGTGTTGGGAAGTCAACTCTATTAAACTTATTATTACCTGAAGCGAATATTGAAACAGGGATCATTAGTGAAGCTTTAAACCGTGGGAAACACACAACTCGAGAAGTCACATTATATCCATTTAACGATGGATTCTTAGCTGACACACCAGGTTTTAGCGCCATTGATTTTCCAGATATCGAAAAAGCTGATTTAAGATTCTATTTCCCAGAGATCGCTAGGGCGGGAGAATCGTGTAAGTTCCGGTCATGTTTGCATTTAAATGAACCGGGTTGTAATGTTAAAAGCGAAGTTGAAGCGGGTGACATTGCCCAAAGTCGTTATAATAATTATGAACAAATTATGGAACGGATTGAGCAAAGAAAACCTGTTTATAAAAAGAAAAAATAGTAGGGGGATTATTTATGAAAGTTGCACCATCAATTTTAAGTGCAGATTTTAGTAAATTAGGCGCTGATTTAGTTGATATTGTATCAAATGGCGCTGATTATATTCATATCGATATGATGGATGGAAATTTTGTACCAAACTTATCTTTTGGTCCAATGGTTATGAATTCAATCCGTCATCTAACTGATAAAACTTTTGATTGTCATTTGATGATTGAAGAACCTGAACGCTATATTGAACTCGTTGCTGAATCGGGCGCAGATATCATTTCTGTTCATGTTGAAGCAACGAAACATATTCACCGAGTAATCCAACAAATCAAACAAACTGGCAAGAAAGCGGGCGTCGTAATCAATCCAGGTACGCCGGTTGAAGCCATTGAAGCAGTATTGTCTGATGTTGATTTAGTTTTAGTCATGACAGTGAATCCAGGCTTTGGAGGAC
The DNA here is from genome assembly GCF_045528525.1 of Ruoffia sp. FAM 26255. Classification (NCBI taxonomy): domain Bacteria; kingdom Bacillati; phylum Bacillota; class Bacilli; order Lactobacillales; family Aerococcaceae; genus Ruoffia; species Ruoffia sp. FAM 26255. The sequence continues at coordinate 33,486 of NZ_JBGQQX010000018.1, forward strand.
AGACATTTATTCCATCAAGCTTGAACAAAATTAAACAACTTAAAGCACTCCGTGAAGAAAATAATTATGATTATGAGATTGAAGTGGATGGCGGTATTAATGAGGATACTAGTAAGAAATGCCTTGAAGCAGGTGCAGATGTTTTAGTGGCAGGTTCTTACATATTCAGTCACAATAACCGCAAGGAAGCGATCGATTCATTAAGAAATTAAGGTGTTATGATGCAAAGTAAAGAAAAAGAATACGTGATCGTATGTGGGGGCGCTGTAAAACCAGCAGTCTCAGAAATACCTAAATATGTTCAAAATCATAAAACATATTATATTGGTGTGGATTCGGGAAGCTTAAAACTCATTAAAGCTGGATATCACTTGGATTATGCTGTTGGTGATTTTGATTCAGTGACAGAAGAAGAATTTCAGTTAATCCAAGAGAACGCGACACATATTATTAAACATCCAGCTAAAAAGGATGACACGGACATGGAATTAGCTTTAGAAATCGTTCAAGATGAGTTTCCTAATTTGGAATGTTTTATTCTAGGGGGTATCGGGGAGAAAAAAGGCCGCTTGGATCACATGCTAGCGAATATTTGGATGGTATATCAACCAAGATTTAAAGAAAGTGTTGGAAGAATAAAATTTATTGAAAAGAATCATGTTTTTCAGTTTTTCTTCCCAGGTGACTATGAGATTAGTGTTGAAAAAATGCTACCAGATTATTTATCCATCATCACTTTAACAGCCGTTGAGCAATTAAGTATACAAAACGCTGTATATAATCTCGAAGCAACGGATATCGCTTATCCTCGTGCGCTGATCAGTAACGAGTTTATTGATGAAAACCATCCGGTGAAGCTATCATTTAAGCAAGGTCTCGTTCTCGTTCTTAGAGTGAATGAAAGAAAGTAGGAGGGATAATATGACAAAGCCAATTATTGCAGTTTATGCCATTACGAAAGAATGGCAATTAGAAGAAATCAAAGAAACAGCGAAAGACTATAATGTTAAAGTCAAAGATGAACTCAATTCAGATGACATTAAAAATATTGAAATCGTCTATGGTTGGGGTTCTGAATTAAGTGAAAACACCGCAGATTTAAACCAATTAAAATGGATTCAAAAAGACACCGCAGGACTTGATGCAATTCCTGAAAGCCTGAGAAACGATAAAGATGTTTTGCTTTCAAACATGAGTGGTGTCCATGCTGTTCCAATTACTGAGAATATATTTGGTTATATATTAGGTGTAGCTAGAGGGATTATACCTGCCATGACGAGTCAGTTGGAAAGTAAATGGGATAAAAGCATTGCCTCAAACATGCTCTCATTAAAAGACAAGAAAATACTTGTATATGGGACAGGTGCCATTGGTCAAGAGATTGCTCGAACAGCTAAGTTTTTTGAAATGGCAACATATGGCGTTAATTCGAATGGCCGTTCAATCCAAACCTTTGACCATACATACACAATGGAAAGCAGCCAAGAAATCCTTTCAGATATGGACTTTGTTATTAATGCATTGCCTTTAACAGATGAAAGTGAATTATTCTTTGATAAAGAAATCTTTGCTAACATGAAAGATACTGCTTACTTCTTGAATATCGGTCGAGGTGAATCAGTGAAAGATGATCATCTGATTGAAGTTTTGGAAGCAGGGACTTTAGCGGGAGCTTATTTAGACGTCACATCGCCGGAACCACTTCCAGAATCATCAAAATTATGGCAAACACAAAACTTAGTCATTACGCCACATATCTCTGGCAATGTTGAACATTTTAGAGATATGATTTATCCGATTTTTAAAGAAAATCTTGATAGTTATTTATCTAATGGAACACTGGCTAAGAATGAGTACAACAAGAAAAAAGGTTATTAATTCATACAGCCTAAAAATAGGGTACAATCCAAAAACTGCCTTGACTTATAACCTTGGATAGACTAATATTACTTCTTGGAAACAAAACCGCTTTATAAATAGAAAATATTGAAAAAATTCTTGCACAAGAATGAAAAATATGATAAATTATTACGGTATGAAAAAGCAGAGACAAAGCTCCTGCAAGAAATGGAGGAAATACTAATGGCTAAAGAATGTTACTTTACAGGACGTAAAGCTAGATCTGGTAACACTCGTTCTCATGCATTGAACGCAAACAAACGTACTTTTGGTGCTAACTTACAAAAAGTTCGCATTATGGTAGACGGCGAGCCTAAGAAAGTTTGGGTTTCTGCACGTGCATTAAAATCAGGTAAAGTTGAACGTGTTTAATCTCGTTATATTATTTAAATAAGCTAATTTGCTTTGAGCAAGTTAGCTTTTTTATTTGTAATCGAACATAAACTTGAACAAATTTTTTTATATAATACAATTCTCTTTGTCAAACCGTTGTAGTTTGGTAATATCAATTTAAGTGAATAATAACGATGTTTATGATAAAATAACTAAGATATAAACAATAGGAGGAGATTGTATGGCAATAAATATTCCAACCCCAAATGGACAAATCACATTAAGTAATGAAGTTATCGCAACAGTTGTAGGTGCAGCGGTTACTGATAACTACGGTGTCGTAGGGATGGTAAGTAAAAGTTTCTTTCGTGATAATATAATAGAAATTTTACGTAGAGAGAATTTTGCCAAAGGTGTAGTTCTTTCCCAAAACGGTAATAAAGTGGCAGTGGATGTATATATTCTTGTATCTTATGGAACAAAAATATCTGTCATCTGTCAAAATATTCAAGAAACAGTAAAATATAATGTCGAACGTTTACTAGGATTCACACTAGATTTTGTAAATGTTCACGTTCAAGGAGTAAAAGTTGACTAAATTTTAAAGTCAATGAGTTATAAGGAGGACGAAAGTTGGAACTTACTATGTTAACGGCACCAGAATTTCAATCAATGATTATCGCTGGAGCAGATCGTTTAACAGAGAACGTTGATTTAATCAATTCACTAAATGTATTCCCAGTTCCAGATGGAGATACAGGAACGAATATGAATATGTCATTTATCTCTGGTGTTGAAAAATTAAAAGAAAATACTTCAGGACACGTTGGAGAAGCAAGTACAGCCTTAGCTAAAGGGTTATTAATGGGAGCGCGAGGAAACTCAGGCGTTATCTTATCACAAATCTTTAGAGGCTTTTCTAAAGCGATTGAAGATCAAGAGAATGTCGATGCTGAATATTTTGTTAAAGCATTTGCTGGTGGAGTAGAATCAGCCTATAAAGCAGTTATGAAGCCTGTTGAAGGAACAATCTTAACAGTTGCACGTGAATCAGCTTTAGCTGGTGAACAAGCAGCTAAAAACACAACAGACATCGTTGAAATTATGCGAGCAATCGTTAAAGGCGCAAGTGTTGCACTTGAGAAAACGACTGACATGTTACCAGTTCTGAAACAGGTCGGCGTTGTGGATAGTGGAGGAAAAGGTTTACTTTGCCTTTATGAAGGATTCTTATCTAGCCTAACAGGTGAAGTCATTATTTCTGAAGATCATTCTAAAAAGTCAGAAGCTCATTCTCATGCGGTATTCGAAGAAACAAATGAACACCCAATGTCAATGGATGATATTACATTCGGATATTGTACAGAAATCATGGTTCGTATCGGTAATGGTCCAACCGTTGAAAAAGAATTTGATTATGATGAGTTCCGTAATATCTTAAATGAAAAAGGAGACTCATTATTAGTTGTATCTGACGATGAAATAGCGAAGGTACATATTCATACTGAAGACCCAGGCGAAATTATGCAATTAGGTCAAGAGTATGGAGAATTAATCAAAATTAAAGTAGATAATATGCGTGAACAAGTGCGTGAATTAGAAACTGCCAATCAAGCTTTATCTCAACAACAAACAACTGCAGTTGCTCCTAAAGATTATGCAGTGATTGCTGTTGCAGCAGGTGAAGGTATGAGTGAAATGCTGAAATCAATCGGTATTGATGTAGTTCTTTCAGGTGGTCAGACGATGAATCCATCAACAGAAGATTTTGTTAAAGCGATGGAGACGACACCAGCAGAACGCTTTATTCTATTACCGAATAACAAAAACATCATTATGGCTGCAGAACAAGCAGCAGAAGTGATTGAAAAACCTGCAGTGGTTGTACCAACAAGAACTGTTCCAGAAGCGATTTGTGCCATTTTTGCATTTAATCCAGAAGGAACGATTGAAGATAATCATGCTGCCATGAGTGGAAACATTGAAATGGTTTCAACTGGTCAAATTACTTATGCTATTCGTGATACAAACCTAGACGGCGTTGAAATTCTGAAAGATGAATTTATGGGGATCGTTGATGGGAAAATTATCTTATCTGAACCTCTTGTAGAGAATGCTTTATACAATACTTTAGATAATATGATTAATGACGAGAGCGAAATTGTAACTATCTTCATTGGAGAAGGCGGAAAAGAAGATTTAGTTGAACAAGTCATTGAACAATTAGAAGCAACATACTCTGAGGTAGATTTTGAAGTGATTCAAGGTGACCAACCTGTTTACGAGTACATTATGTCAGTAGAATAAATCTATTCAAAGGGGAAAGGGGCATATTGTTCCTTTTCCCTTTTTGCATGTGCGCCCGGCATGGGCGATAACTTGGTGGTGAAAGTCCACTACAGACTTGGCAGTAGGAACTGTTAGCTAAAGGCAAGGGTGTCCACCGTGAGGTGGAATCTGAAGGAAGCCGGAGGCAAACACT
>NZ_JBGQQX010000019.1:0-38103 GCF_045528525.1 Ruoffia sp. FAM 26255
AGTCAATGGATTTAAATCAGTCATCACGTTAATTTTTTGAATCAATCGTCTACAAGGGAGAAGTATGCCTTCAAACAAACAAGAGAATCGTAAGAAGGTTCATTTAGTTAAAATCTACTTCGAGAACTCACTATTTTGTAGAAAAATTCCCAATTTTTCCAAGAACGATTAATTTATTCAAGAAACCAGCTTAAATTATAGAGCTATGAATTATTCAGGACTAAATAATATTATTAATATTTTATTGGAGGGTTTTATATGACGACGACTTGGACAAAAGAACGAATTATGGCAGATGCGAAAGAAAATAATGTAAAATTTATCCGCTTAATGTTTACCGACATCTTAGGTACGATAAAAAACGTAGAAATTCCTCTGTCTCAATTAAGTAAAGCTTTAGACAACAATATGACCTTTGATGGTTCATCAATAGAAGGCTTTGTACGAATCGAAGAGAGTGATATGTACTTGGTACCTGACTTACAAACTTGGCTGATTTTTGATTGGAATATTGCAAGCGATGATACTAAGCGCATTGCTCGTCTGATCTGTGACGTTGAGACATCATCTCGTGAGCTATTCTCAGGGGATCCTAGAAGCAATTTGAAACGTGTTCTGGAAGAGATGAAAGAACTCGGCTTCTCTGACTTTTACTTAGGCCCCGAGGCAGAGTTTTTCTTATTCAAGTTAGATAAAGAAGGGAATCCAACGATGACATTGAATGATCACGGTGGTTACTTTGACTTAGCGCCGACAGATTTGGCGGAGAACTGTCGCCGTGATATTGTTCTAGAACTAGAAGCTCTTGGCTTCGAGATTGAAGCGAGTCATCACGAAGTGGCCGCTGGGCAACATGAGATCGACTGGAAATACGCTGATGCGGTGACGGCTTGCGATAATATTCAAACTTTCAAGCTCATTGTTAAGACCGTAGCTCGACGCCATCATCTTCATGCTACGTTTATGCCGAAACCGCTTTTTGGCATCAATGGTTCTGGTATGCACTTTAATATGTCACTCTTTACTGAAAGTGGTAATTCTTTCTACGATGAAAGTACGCGGTCTGGCTTATCTAAGACAGCCAAGCATTTTATTGCAGGTCTGATGGAGTACGCACCGGCCTTTACTGCCGTCTGCAACCCAACCGTGAACTCCTATAAACGACTGGTCCCTGGCTACGAGGCCCCAGTCTATGTGGCTTGGAGCGAGAAAAACCGCTCCCCATTAATTCGTATTCCAGCAGCTCGTGGCAACTCAACCCGTGTTGAATTAAGGAGTGTCGATCCATCGGCCAATCCTTATCTTGCTCTAGCGACGATTCTTAGCGCTGGATTAAAAGGTATTAGAGAAGAACTCGAAGCACCGGCTCCGGTTGATTGCAACATCTACAGCATGACCGCTCGCGAGCGTCTTGACCAAGGGATTACAAGCTTGCCGGGTTCATTACAAGAAGCCATACATGAATTGAAAGCTTCAGACCCAATCTTGGATGCTTTAGGGCCGCATATCTCTACTAGCTTTATCAAAGCCAAAACAAAAGAGTACGAGGAATATGCCAAATATGTCTCACCATGGGAAATTGAACAATATTTTACTAATTATTAAAATATGATTAGTAATTAGTTGACGTCAATTAGTATCAATGTTACTCTATAAAAAAGGTTTTGTGCGAGGCGCGGTTGACATGAGGACTTATGGGTCTGGGGGGATATCGCCGAAACGAATTATCGTTGGTTAGTCATCATAATAGGTGGCTAACTGTTCAACTTAACTGCCAGTTAAGCTGATTGTGCAAGCAATTACCGGGCAAAAGTATACCACTCTTCTACTGGAAGGATCATGGACTTTTGTTCGTGGTCCTATTTTTTATTCACTAAATTAAGGAGAGAGTGTTATGACAAAATTAACAAATAAAAAGGCCATTCCCTTTACAAAAATGGAAGGAATTGGCAATGACTATGTTTATATTAATGACTTAAAGGAAGAGATTGAAGATCTAGCAGAATTAGCAATTCAAGTAAGTGAACGACACTTTGGCATTGGTAGTGATGGTCTCATCGTGCTTCGCCCATCTAATAAGGCAGATTTCCAGATGCGGATGTTCAACCTAGATGGCAGCGAAGGTCGGATGTGCGGCAATGGCATCCGTTGTTTAGCCAAATTTATCTACGATAATGGCCTTTGGGATCAAGAATCGATTGAGATTGAGACACTAAGTGGCGTCAAAACCGTCCAGCTCATTTTCAATGATCAAGGTGATGTCACAGGAGCTCGGGTCAATATGGGCCAAGCAATTATCGACACGGCCTTGATTCCAATTACGGCAGAGGAAGACCAATGGATTAATCAGGCCATTACAATCGCCGGACAAGCTTATCCAGTGACTGGTGTATCGATGGGGAACCCTCATCTCGTTATCTTTCAAGAAAATATCAAAGACTTGGACTTACAAACACTTGGACCTCGCTTTGAATATGACACGCGCTTTCCTGAACAAATCAATACCGAATTTGCCCACGTTCACAACCGGCAAGAAATTAGCATGCGCGTGTGGGAACGTGGGAGTGGCGAGACTTTGGCTTGCGGAACCGGCGCCTGTGCGGTTGCGGTCGCCGGGGTGTTGAATGGCCTTACTGAAGAGACGGTTAAGGTGAACCTCTTAGGGGGAACACTCACAATCACATGGGATCGGAGCGACACAGGGCATGTTTATATGGAAGGCCCTGCCCGCACTTCATTCACTGGTCACTACTTTCCACAAGTATATTAGGAGGATTTATCATGCAAGCAAATCATAATTATTCAAGAATTTCTGACAGTTACTTATTCTCAACCATTGCTCAAAAAATTGACACTTACACTCAACTAAACCCTGACAAAGAGATTATTCGTTTAGGCATCGGGGATGTGACCCAACCCCTTGTTCCAGGAATCATTCAAGCCCTCCATCAAGCGGTGGATGAACAAGCTTCTACTGATACTTTTCGTGGATATGGCCCTGAAGGCGGTTATGACTTTCTGAGAGAGGCAATAGCCCAACATGATTATCAAGAAGTTGGCCTGTCAATGGATAGCAGTGAAGTCTTTGTATCAGACGGCGCCAAAAGTGATATCGCCAACTTGCAAGAATTATTCGCATTCGATAGCATCATCGCCATGGGAGACCCTATCTACCCTGTCTACATCGACAGCAATGTACTCACAGGTCGCTTGGGCGAATGGAATGAAGAGCTTGGTCAATGGAGTGAGCTTGTCTATTTAGAAAGTCATGCGGAAAATCACTTCCGACCTGCCCTCCCTACTGAGAAAGTTGATGTCATTTACTTATGCTACCCCAATAACCCGACTGGGATGACTCTAACGAAAGATGAACTGCAACAATGGGTCGATTTTGCCTTAGAAAATGAAAGTCTAATCCTCTTCGATGCAGCTTATGAAGCTTATATTCAAGAAGACGGTATTCCTCATTCCATCTATGAATGTGAAGGTGCCGAGCGTTGTGCGATTGAGGTCCGTAGTTTCTCTAAGAAAGCCGGTTTTACTGGCTTACGTTTGGGATACTCCGTCGTTCCAAAAGCACTGACTTTCCAAAATATGAATTTGAACCAAATGTGGCGCCGCCGTCATTCGACCAAATTCAATGGCGCCCCTTACATCATCCAAAGAGCCGGTTGGGCTTGTTACCAAGAACCTGCCAGGACACAAATCGAGGAAAATATTAGCTATTATATGGAAAATGCTCGAATGATCAAGGAAGGTTTGAAAGAAGTAGGTGCAACCGTTTATGGTGGCGACAATGCACCTTATATTTGGCTTAAAACGCCAGTTGGTGTCTCATCCTGGGAATTCTTCGATCAGTTATTGGAAAAAGTTCAAGTAGTGGGAACCCCAGGGGTCGGCTTCGGCCCAAGTGGGGAAGGCTACTTTAGACTGACTGCTTTCAATACTCGGGATAATACTGAAAAAGCTGTTGAGAGATTGCAGAAGTATTATAGTGAGTAGGGTTTAGAGAGTGTAGGCGATTTTGTTAGTAGATTAAATTTTGATATAATGATACCCCCAAAGGTTAGATTTTAGTCTTACTTTGGTTCTTTGTCAAATAATGTTGGTGAATATTTAAGGCGATAGATTTAGTTCTATCGTCTTATTTTTTGATGTAAGTTATTTCGCGATCTGTTGGATTGGAGGATATTCTTTTATAGAGCCTCTTCGTCACAAAAATACAATGGGCGTACAGATTCAGCATTAAGTTGTTGAAGTTGGGTTGAGATTAAAATACGACATCTTAAGTGACCGTAATTGCGATAACCTTAGTCAGATCGTTTGATTATCTTGATTTTATTTACGGTGCCTTCCACAACGCTATTCGAGAGTGTATAAGTTAAGCTGTTTTTAATATCTAACGCGTAGGAAGTTAAGGTTCGAAACGCTGTTCTCACCTTGTGTGGGAATACCTATCCATGCTGATGGTTTTTACCTGCCGCACTTCTTCCAGGGAGAGCCGTAAGAAATAAGCCCTTAAATACCCTTGAGTTCGGCCTTCAAGGATATCCACCATTTGATGTGTCGCGTTATTCATTAACAGACACGACATTGCCCCAGGAACATTTTTAACCGATTTAAATTCATCGATCGTCAAGTGGGACGGTAAGCAACTGGATTTAGGATTTAGGTTGTCCCCATAGGTTTTTAATTGACGGATGACCGTCGTGGTTGAAACATTCAGGTGTTGGGCGATGAAGGTCATGGACTGCATCTGAGCTAATTCTTCAAGGATGACATACTTCACCGCATTAGAAATAAAACAATGCCGACGAGTTAAGGAAGTGACAGCTACTGTGGCCCACGGCAATGTTTACACAAATAGCGTTGTTTCTTTAACTTTAAATAGACAGGTTGAAAGTTGTATTGTCCCAATAAAACGACGGAATTCATCGTACCGTTTCGTATGATATCATGACTACTTTGATTTAGACAGCCACAGTGAGAACAGGCTTGAGGCAGATGATCGAGATCCCCGTCACCGTGAGGTCTTTTCGATGGGGCACCTTCACATCCAGGGACGTCGATTGAGCCGATGGCGGTAGAATGTAAGTAAGCCATGTCGATTTCCTTTCTTATGTGTTTGGTCGTACTTACATCATAGCGGGAATCACTGGCTTTTTGTGTATACAAAAATAGTGCGGGTGATTTCTCACCAACACTAAAAAAACAAAACCAAAAAACAACCTCACACTAAAAAGCATAAGGTCGTTCTGAATGGATGTAAGGACTGATTTCTAAGATCTATTCACTATTTAGTACTACATGGGAAACGATATGATTAATTAAATTGTACCAAGTTTCTACAAAAAGTAGTCTTTTGAAGAATTATTTGGTATGCCTATTATTCTACTGATGTCTCTCTAAATAGTACTTGATTAAAAGTAGGGATAGGACCTGGTTTACAAGTCCTATCCATTATATTATAAGGTATTTTATTGTTTAGGTGTATAAATTAAATGTTCATTTAAGAAAGCAGTAAAGCCTAATTCACTTAATTCACGACCATAACCTGAGTTTTTAACGCCACCGAATGGCAATTCTGGCAGTGAGGTCCAACCGGAGTTCATAAAGGACATCCCTGTCTCCACTTTTTCGGCAACTTTGCGAGCATGGTCTAAATCCTCACCATAAACTGAACCACCAAGCCCATAACTAGAATCGTTGGCTAACTCTACCGCCTCATCTTCATCTTTAACTTTATGAACGATAGCTACGGGACCAAAGATTTCTTGATTAAAGATTGGGTTGTCTTTTGTAATATCAGTCAATATCGTTTGCATTACAAAGTTACCTGGATGGTCAATCGGCTCGTTACCATAAACCACTTTTGCTCCATTATCAACTGCTAATTGAATTTTTTCTAAGACCTCTTCTTTCGCTTTTGCTGATGATAGTGGGGCTAAGGTTGTTTCTGGATCCATTGGATCTCCCCATTTAGCTCCTTTGAAGCTTTCAACTAATATCTCTAAGAATGCATCGTAATTTTTCTCTGTCACGATGAAACGTTTAGAAGAAGTACACACTTGCCCGGCATTATTCAAACGTAAGCCTGGTAGTAATTCTTTTAGGCCATCTAAGTTCGCATCATCCAAGACGATAAATGCATCATTACCACCAAGTTCTAAGGTCGATTTCTTCAAGTTACGCCCGGCAATCTCAGCAATCGTTGCTCCCCCACGTTCAGAACCTGTTAGACAAACACCTGAAACACGCGGATCAGCAATCACTTTAGCAACTTGATCATAATCTGCGAATAAGTTCTTGTAGGCTCCTTCTTGCCCGCCAGCTTCTTTTACTAAATCTTCAAAGGCTTGAGCAGATCCTGGACAGATGGAAGCATGCTTAAGAACCATTGGGTTACCTGCTACATAGTTTGGTGCGAATACGCGCATAATTTGGTAGTAAGGGAAGTTCCATGGCTCCACTGCCATAATCACCCCTGTTGCTTGGCGCACGACATAAGCGTCTCCTGTATCTGTTTCAAAAGGAATTGGTTTCAGGAATTCGTCAGCCTTATCAGCATAGTATTCTGCAATGGAAGCAGATAATTCGACCTCACCCTTCGCTTCTTCGAATAATTTACCCATGTCTTTTGTCATAATCTCAGCGTATTTATCGATATCACGACGTAAAATTTCAGCTACTTTATATAAGACCGCTTTTCTATCTTCTAATTGCCCCTTTTTGCGCCATTGTTTGTATAACCTGTGACCATTCTCTAGATGTTTCTCAATCTCTTGATCCGAAATATTTTCGTATGTCTTCAAAACCTCGTTAGTAAAGGGATACTTTGTTTCATATGCCATAAAATAATTCCTCCTTAGAATGATATATATTTTTATTATAACACAAATGATAGCGTTTGCTAGTTTTTGGCTCCTAACTCACTATGTTAATTTATAATCACCTATAAATTTATATAATTCATTGTAAGAGGTTTCATTAATAATTCTAAAACGAATAATATTTTTTTATGCTATCAATCTCTAAATTAAAATCCGTTATAGTACATCCATTGCCACATGTCACTACTCCCGTTACAATCCGAAATAACTCCCTCTTTAATATATTTGTAAATTAGAAGATGGGGCGTCGTAAAGCGCCGCCACGGACCAAACTGTCTAAAGTAGTATGGCGTTTCGTACCTAATTACTCAAACCTCTTCAATATCGGTACCCTATCAAGCATTGAGAAAGCTATTAAAATCCATGGATACCTCACAATCCTCATTCAATCAAAAAGCAACAGAACTAACAAAATTGGGCTAGTTCTGTTGCTTTCTTTACGCTTATTCTCTTTTATTTTTATAACATCAATCTGTATGGGTCATTAAGGTATTCAGATACTGTCTCTAAGAAACTAGAGGCTGGTGCGCCATCAATAATTTGATGATCATAGGTTAAGCTTAATGGTAATTTTTGATGAACGGTGACGGTTCCTTCAGTGTCTAACGCAAGTTCATCGCTTAAAGTACCTACTCCGAGTATTGCTACTTCTGGCAGATTAATGATTGGAGTAAAGTACTCAATATTAGCACCACCTAGATTCGTAATAGTGAATGTTGATCCTGAATATAAGTCTCCTGGTAAGCTACCATTTCGAGCTTGTGAAGCAACGCTTGCGATGGTAGAACCAAGTTGAGATAAAGTCATTTGATCTGCCTCTCGAATGACTGGAACAACAAGGCCTTCTTCGATGTCTGTTGCCATACCAATATGAATAGCTTCTTGTACTTCATGGATTCCATTATGATACCAAGCATTCAATTCTCTGTTTTCTTGTAAGGCTAATATCACCGCTCTTGTCACTAAAGTATTAATCGATAATTCACCTTTATTTAGTGGACGAGAGACTTTTTCTTTTATCTCTTTGCGGAAAGCCATTAAGTTGGTTATATCGACTTTTCTGTGGTTTGTTACTTGAGCTGTTGTTTGAACACTTTCCATCATTCGTTGTGCAATCGTCTTACGCATCCCACTTAAGCCAATACCCCATGTAGCGGTATCCTTACTTTGAACACTTGATACGACTTTTTCACTTGGTACATATCTATCAATATCTAGACGCGTAATACGATGATTGCCACCCGTTCCGTTAACATCCGAGAGATCAATCCCCTTCTCTTCAGCCATCTTACGAGCAAGAGGTGTTGCAAAGATTCGCTCACCATCGCTTCCTTGATTACGTGGTTTACTGCTCGTCTCTTCTTTCGTTGAAGCACTTGAAACTTCTTCAGATGCTTCTTCTGGAACATCTGGAACATCCTTATCCTGTTCGTCTGATGCTACTTCTTCACCTTCTTCACCTACAATAGCTATAACTTCTTTAATGGGTAGAACATCCCCTTCTTGTACATTGATTTTCAATATAGTACCACTGACGGGTGATTCTACAGGACTTGATAATTTTTCAGAACTTATCTCTGCAATCACATCTCCTGTGTTTATTGCATCTCCTTCATTGAAATACAGTGTTTCAATGGTCCCTTCTGTCATCGTTAAGCCCAAGGTAGGCATTACAATATTTTTTGCCATTTATACTCCCCCCCTTATGCTCTTGCTTTGAGATCATCGATTAATTCAGCTGCTTCTGTTAATACTTTTTCCGCATCTGGTAGATAAAGTGCTTCTAGATTTGTTGCGAACGGTGTAGGTGTATTTGGTGCACAGATGGTTTTGATAGGGCCATCAAGATAATCAAAAGCTTTCTGTCCTACAACCGATGCAATATCTGTAGCTGTATTGTTATGAGGGTTTGCTTCATCAATAACAATTAAACGATTTGTTTTCTTAACTGATTCAATGACCGTTTCTTGATCCCAAGGTGCTACTGTCCGTAAATCAATAACTTCAACAGATACTCCATCTTTTTCGAGAGTCTCAGCCACATTTAAAGCCACATATAACATCTTTCCAATGGTTACAATCGTTAAGTCTTCACCTTCACGAACGACATTTGCTTTTCCAATCTCAACAGTATAATATTCTTCTGGCACTTCTCCTTTGAGTCCATATTGAGTTTTATCTTCAAAGAATACGACTGTATTGTTATCTTCAATCGAAGCTAAGAGTAAGCCTTTCGCATCATAGGCTGTCGCTGGGACCACACACTTGATACCTGGAATCGATCCTATCATTCCATAATAAGACCCTGAGTGTTGTGCTGCGGCTGAAGCTCCGGCACCATGGTTTGTTCGAACAGTCATTGGAACAGTGGCTTTGCCTCCAAACATATAACGCATTTTTGAAGCTTGTCCTAATAATGAGTCAAAAGAAAAACCAATAAAATCATTAAACATTAACTCTGGAACAGGTCTTAAGCCAGTTGCTGCCATTCCAACAGCTGCACCCATATATCCCATCTCGGATAGCGGGGTATCAATCACTCGATCTAAGCCATATTTTGGTCCTAAACCTTTCGTAACTCCAAATACCCCTCCCCAAGCATCTTCATTCTGCTCTTCCAAGTGAGGGACTGCGGTTCCTCCGTGAATATCTTCTCCTAACAGAATAACATTCTCATCTTTTTCCATTGCTTGGTCTAAAGCCTCGTTAATTGCATTCATAAAGTTAATTTGTCTGGTCATTGTATTGTCTCCTTTCTGTGTTTGGGTTACTCAGCAAAAACATCTTCATATAAAGATTCAGGTCTTGGTTGTGGACTCTCTTCTGCAAACTTAATAGCAGCTTCGATATCCGCTTCTGATTGCGACCGAATGTCATCAAGTTCTTCCAGTGTGAGCAGTCCATGTTCCACTGCATAATCTCTAAAAATATCCAGAGGATCCGTGTCCGCTAATCGTTTTTCAAAGCCATCTTCTTTGTTTTTATAATTTTGTTCATCACCTTCAAAGTGACCATAATTACGGAATGTAACACATTCAATTAAAGCAGGGCCTTCTCCTTTACGAGCGCGTTCAATATATTCTCCTGCTACTTCATATACAGCCATTAAGTCCTTACCATCTACACGAACACCTGGCATATCATAAGCTGCCGCTCTTTCAGCTATCGTATCCGAAGCCGATGCATACCACTGTGGTGTTGACTCAGCAAAGAAGTTATTCTCACAAACAAAGATAATAGGTAAATTCCAGATTGAAGCCATGTTTAAACACTCGTGGAATAACCCTTCGTTAGAAGCCCCATCTCCAAAGAAACAAACTGCCACATTGTCTTCTTTTTTATATTTGATTTTCATTCCTGCACCAGTTGCCAGACCGAATCCTGCACCAACCATTCCGTTAGCACCTAGAATCCCTTTATCCACATCGGCAATGTGCATTGATCCTCCTTTACCTTTACCTAAACCAGTCTCTTTACCAAAGATTTCTGCCATCATACCGTTGAGATCGCCGCCTTTAGCAATACAATGACCATGACCACGGTGAGTAGAAGTAATATAATCATCATCTGTCAAGTGAGCGCAAATACCCGTCGCAACAGCTTCCTCCCCAGCATATAAGTGCACAAATCCTGGAATTAGCCCTTGTGCGAAGAATCGTCTCACATTGTCTTCAAAATTCCGGATATTTTCCATTGTCTGATACATGTCTTTCGCTTTATCTGCAGTCACAGCCTCCGCGGCAGCTTTGGTTGATGTCCGAATCTCTAGTTGTACCAAATCTTTTAACGCCGTTTCGCTACGTCCTTCTAATTGTGGAATTGATTTTTCTTTAACCATTATTTCTTCCTCCTTATATTTCTCTTACAATCACTTTAGCAACATCTTGAACAAGTTCAGAAACTGTTGGATGTGAGTAAACCGTTGAGGCTAGTTCATAGATCGTACCTTCTGCTTCTACTAGTGTGAGTACTTGATGTAATATTTCTGTCGCCTCTGGACCACAAATAATTGCTCCAAGAATCTCGCCATATTTACGTTCGACTATTAACTTAATAAAACCCTCTGTCTGATCGACTGCAATTGCACGACCATTAAAGCCGAATGGCAATTGAGATATTACAACGTCATAACCTTGCACTTTAGCTTCTTCTTCAGAAAGACCGAAGGTCGCCACTTCAGGATGTGTAAAGAGTGATCTAGGAACGTGACAATTGAGGAGCGGACGTTCTTTCATCTTATTCATCGCCCGAACAGCTTTAATTCCTTCTGTACTGGCTGAATGAGCTAGTGTATAGCCACCAATCACGTCACCAACAGCGTAGACATGGGGTTTCGATGTTTGATAATATTCATCCACTGCTATAAACTTACCTTGCTCATCAAATTCAAGATTCATCGCTTGAGCTAAGTCTATATTCGGTTTACGCCCGGTTGCGATGAGTAATCGATCATAGGTATATTGCTTATCACCTTCCAGTTCAACGGTGTTATTTGTAACGTTTTTAATAACCACTTCCGTTTCGACTGTCATCCGGTTCTTTAACTTCTGCTTAATGATTTTTCTTGCATCTTCGTCTTCTGTGAGTAGAATGTCTTTGGCAACTTCAAGCATGGTCACCTCAACACCCAGTGCTTCCATTGCAAAGGCCAATTCAACTGCAATGACGCCACCGCCAATAATCACTAACTTCTCTGGTAATACTTCCATTGAGAAGAAGGTATCTGTCGTTAGATACGGTTGTGAACTTAACCCAGGTATCGGTGGTATAAATGGTTGACTTCCTGTTGCTAACAACACATCTTCATAAGTGATTTTTTCGCCATTGACTTCAAATGTATTATTTGAGATATAAATTGCCTCCCCTTCAATAAAATCAATATTTAATGATTTAAATGTAGAGTGAATCCCTTTTTGTAAACTTGCGATGACTTTATTTTTTCGCTCGTATAGTTGAGTAAAGTCCACGCCACTCAACTCCACCTGCATACCATTTTGTTGTGCTTTACTTATGGAATCAATCCAGTGAGCATGCTCTAAATAAGCTTTACTCGGGATACAGCCAACATTCAAGCATGTTCCTCCAATAGCTTGGCGCTCAATTACCGCGACACTCTTACCCAAACGAGCTGCTTCTTCCGCTGCAACATAACCACCTGGACCCGCACCAATGACCAATACATCATAATGCTTCAAATTACTTTGCCTCCTTTTTTAAAACGCTTTCAAAACTATTCATTTTCTTTCTCCAAATAACTAAGCCTTAATTGACCGTTATTAAGCTTTACGAATGCCCAAGTATCTGAGATAATGTCTTGTTTTATTAATTCCCTGGCTAGAGGCGTTTCCAATTGATCAACGATAAATCGTTGAAGAGGCCTCGCACCAAGTGTTGGATCATAACCATTTTCTGCAATCCAGCCTTTCACTTCTTCAGATACAACTAAATCAATCCGATAACGATGTAAACGCTGAGCTAAATCAGCAATCATTAAGTCAACTATGCTGTACATATCATCCAAGGTCAGTGGATTAAATAATAATATATTATCAATTCGATTTAGAAACTCGGGTCGGAAATGATGTTTCAGTTCATCTTTGACTTCATTTTGAACTTTTTCGGATATTTCCTTATCTCGCTCTAACCCTTCGAGCAACTTCAGTGATCCGATATTACTCGTCATAATTAGGATTGTATTTTTAAAGTCAATCGTTCTCCCCTGTGAATCCGTTAATCGCCCTTCATCTAGAACTTGTAAGAGAATATTGAACACATCTGGATGAGCTTTTTCTATTTCATCGAATAAGACTACGGAATAGAGTCGGTGCCTTACTGCTTCTGTTAGCTGTCCCCCTTCTTCATAGCCTATATAACCTGGAGGTGGTCCCACTAATTTGGCTACAGCATGCTTCTCCATAAATTCTGACATATCCAAGCGAACCATCTCTAGCTCACTACCGAACAAGACATCTGCCAGTGATTTAGCAAGTTGAGTCTTTCCTACGCCGGTAGGACCTAAGAATAAGAATGAGCCGATTGGATGGTTTGGATCTTGAACGCCCGCTCTAGACCGGATGATAGCTTGAGCCACCTTGTCTACAGCTTGATCTTGGCCAACAACACGTTGCTTAATAATTTGATCTAATTGCAATAGCCGTTGTCGTTCATTTTCCATAACCCCTTGGACTTTAATCCCTGTTAGTTTCTCAACAATTTCTGCAATATCTGACTCTTCCACTGTATGTCGAATGAGATATAATTCATCGATATTTGCTAGTCGTTGTTCTTCTAAGGCTTCTATCTTTCTATTAATATTAGGAAGAAGTAGTTGAGTAATCTGTACGTACTCGTCTAATTCACCTTTTAGCTGAGCTTCTTTAGCTAATTTTAATTGATAGATTTTATCTTCATTCAATTCTTGTAACTGTTCAATGATCTTTTGTTCAACTTCCCAATGCTTTATTTTCTGATCTAACCGAGCGTTTAATTGATCTAAGTTACGACTTAAGTCTTCTTCAACGCTTTCTGTAAAGCCCTGTTCTTGTTTTAGTTTTTCGATCTTGACTTGAGTGATCTCATCTTTTAATGTTTGGATTTGTGCCGGCATACTCTTTATCCGAATATGTCGAACAGCACTTGCCTCGTCCATCAAGTCAATGGCCTTATCCGGCAGGAATCGATCGGTCATGTAACGATTCGAGAGATTCACAGCGGCTATGACGGCATCTTCAGTAATCTCAACTCCATGATATACTTCATAACTGTCCTTCACGCCCGATAATATATCGATTGCTTCATCAAGAGTTGGCTCTGAAACATGAATTCGTTGGAAACGCCGTTCTAAGGCTTTGTCTTTTTCAATATTCTCCCGATATTCATCTTGAGTCGTTGCTCCTATACAGCGAAGCTCACCCCGAGCTAACATTGGCTTGAGAATATTTCCTGCATCCATCGAACCTTCGGTCTTACCTGCCCCTACAATCGTATGAATTTCATCAATGAACAAAATAATTTTATCATTTGAATCTCGGACATCATTTAGAACTGCTTTTAACCGTTCTTCAAATTCACCTCGATATTTAGCACCTGCAACAAGTGAGCTCATGTCTAAGTTATAAACGGCTTTGTCCTTCAAGTTCTTAGGAACGAGTCCTTGTTCAATCTTTTGTACCAATCCTTCGACAATCGCTGTCTTACCTACACCAGGCAGCCCGATTAAAATAGCATTATTCTTTGCTTTTCTTGACAAGACACGAATAATTTCTTCAATTTCTTGCTCCCGTCCAATAATCTTATCAAGCTTACCTTGTTGGTACCGTTCATTTAAGTTTGTTGAATACTGATCCAATGCGTGATATACCATCTCTTGGTTCTCAGAAGTTGCTCGTTTCCCCTTACGAACCCGATTCAGTTTTTCTAATATAAGATCACGATCTATATCATTTTTTAATAAGAATGCTGTGATTGGATTATAGTTTTGATTCATCAGTGCCAGAATAAAATGCTCAGAACTACAGATTTCATCGCGCAATTCTTTCGCTTCTTCTTTTGCACTTTCAATTAAGCGATCGTACCTCGGCGTCTGCTGTTGAGCGAATTGACTATCACTCCCTCGACTCACAGGTAACTTATCCAATTCCTGATTAATGAGTTGTACCATCTCATTAATATCAATCTCTAGTGATTCATAGAAATCAAACACAAAATGTTTAGGTTGCATCCAGACTGACCATAGATGAGGGATATCAACTTGAATCTGTTGTCTTTCTTTAGCAAGCGTCTGCGCATCGCTAAATGCTTGAATTACATTATTAGTAAATTCATTCATTCAGTCCAGACTCCTTTCCCTTAATGTATTATTGCGTATAATTTTTGCTTTATCATCGCTCCTTTAATGATGTTTCGTCTCTACTTAATATATAGCAATTTCCGTGCCAACTTTTGAAAAGGCGATATAAACTATATTGACTCATTGAATAAAATACTTTATGTAACAAGGTGCAACAATTTGTTTCAATTGGTGTATCCTGTGTCCTATGTGGAACAAGGTGAAACAGTTTATAAACAAAAAAGCGAGAACCCCTTAAACCATGGGTTCTCGCTTTTTATTTATCCAATCATCGAAGTAAGAAAAAAGATGGCCAATCACAGAGGTAATCCTATCTCAAGTTTATCTATATTACATCTAATTGGTATTTCTTAATCTTGCGATAGAGGGTAGTTCGTGACATATTCAAAGCTTTCGCAGCGTGACTCTTATGATAATTATATTCTTCAAGTGTTTGAAGAATTTTTTCTGCTTCATTTTTAGGTTGTATATTTTTTTCTTGTTCTATTTTCACCCTAAGGTTACTTGGTGCTTGTGGAGCACTAAAGGTGGTCATTTCAATTAACTCTTTGATGACATGCAAGCTAGGTTGTTCGATAGGATAGAACATATACAACCGTTCAAGAAAATTGTTAAACTCTCGAATATTCCCATACCAAGGATAGTGTTTCGTTATGTCGAATAATTCTCTCTTCCACGTAATTTGCCACTTTTTCTTCTGGCAGAATGATTCAATTAATGGAAGTAAATCTTCTGTTCGTTGACGTAAAGGTGGTATTTGAAGTGGAATGACATAGAGTCGGTAGTATAAATCTTCTCTAAAGCGACCTTCACAAACGGCAGTTTTCAAATCCTGATTAGTTACTGTCACAATTCGAAAATCAACCGTGTAAGATTTATTGCTACCAATCGGTGTCACCTGTTTTTCTTCAATCGCACGTAGTAATGCGGCTTGCATTTTTAAAGACATACTGTCCACTTCGTCTAAGAAGAGTGTGCCTCCTTCTGCTTGTTGCATCTTACCGCTATAGCCTTCCTTGCTCGCTCCGGTAAATGCCCCAGCCGCATACCCAAACAACTCACTTTCTAGTAAGTTTTCACTAATTGAACCACAATTTAGACTAATTAATGGTCCATCCTTATATGGACTATTATAGTGAATCGTTTTGGCAATAATCTCCTTACCAGAACCTGATTCACCTCGTATATGAACGGGTACAGTACCCTCAGCCGCCTTATAAACTTTCTCTAAAAAATTCTGATAAGCCTTATTCTCTGATAGTACACCTGGATAATATTTTCTTTCTGTATGATTATTGGTATAGAATTGATACTTATAACCAATCCGCTCCTGATCATACAAAAGGGACTCAACATTATACAGACCGTCATATTGATGACAAAAAGCTTCAATATCAATACCTAGAGATAGTTGCTTATACCTTTCCATTTCAGTAGGAAAGTAAACCACTTGCTTGTGCTCATTGCAAAGCACGCTATGATTATCAGTACCTACTACATAAGTCATTAAAGCTTGCTGCTGCTTGATTCGACGTTGGAATAGACGGTTCATGACTCGCTCAGCAATTAACTGTGTAACACTTTGGTGTTCAATATGATTATTCTTATAGGTGGAAATATCTAATATGCCTACTAGATGATCCCCATCAAATATGGGACATGCAAAACAACTCCATTCATGCGATGCAACTGCATAGTGCTCAAAACGAGATACCTTTTGACTCATCCTTTTTGATATAGCGAGTGATATCGCATTTGTTCCCACATCGAGCTCGTTCCACCGACTCCCCTCAAAGAAGCCAATATTATTTGCTTGATCAATCGCTCTAGCATTCCCTTGCCTCCAAATAATATAGCCTTCTGCATCGGTTAAGATAAACAATGATTCACTTTGATTTAAAATTTTAGATATCTTGATAATCTCTTCTTCAACTAAATCAATTAATAGTTTATGACGCTTCTGTTTCATTGATAATTGGTCATAACGTAATACTGTATTACTAACCATTTGAAATGGATTTAAGTCCTTTTTGCGACATACTTCCCATGAATTAGCTATTTTATCCGGTAATGCATCAGGATTAATTACTTTTTTAATGACAAACTCTTTCCACAATAATTCGTTCAACGTTCATCACCCCTCAGTTATATTATAACTTGCTCTCATAAGTAAGTGAAGCGCTTTCTTTAAATTATAAAAAATATTCATAACTCTTTTCCATTACTTAATCCTTCTTTTTGTAGTGGATAAGATCCCTAATTCCTTGCGATATTTATTAACCGTTCGACGTGAGATCGTGTAACCTCTCTCATGAAGAATATCCGCTAGTTTCTGATCTGACAAGGGATGTTGCTTGTCTTCTTGATCAATTAACTTTTGAATTTCTTTTAATATAAACTGTTGACTTAACTCTTCACCTGATTCTGACTGAACTGATGATGTTGTAAAGAGTTTTCGCAATTCAAATGTACCAAAATCAGTATAAAAATACTTACCTTGAATAGTACGACTTACTGTGGAAGGACTAAGGTCACATCTTTCAGCTATTTGTTTAATCGTTAATGGAGACACTTGATGCCCTTTTGAATTGAAAAAAAGCGCTTGTGCTTCAATAATTGCTTGTGTAACTTGAACGAGTGTCACTTCTCTACGTTTCAAACTATACGAGACAGCTCTCACTTGCTGTCGCTTGTCCTTGATAAATTCTTTCAAATCAGTATCATCAATGGCTTTCATTTCTTGATAATATGTATCATTAAAACTTAATTTCGGTAAGTTTTGAAAATTATAAGATACTTCGTATCCCTCTTCTTTCTGTTGAATAAATACATCTGGTTCAATATATTGTGTTTCCTCACTATAAAAGTAAACCGCAGGCGTTATCGCTAAGGTTTGATAATAAGCGACTGTCTCTAATATATCCTCAATAGAAACATTTAAATGATTAGATATCGTTTGGTATTCACGATTGACTAACTCATTAAAGTATATTTCTAAAACAACGTAAGCTATCTCTGGAGCTGATGGGTCGTGTTCAGTTTGAAGCATCCATAATTCCCTCAAATCACGCGCACCAACACCAACGGGTTCTAATTGTTGAAGTAAAGTGATCGCATCGAGTAACTCAATCGTATCACACTCTAGAATCAATTGTAACGCTTCGTCTGACTTGCTAAGAAAGCCATGTTCATCGAATTCATCCACTAGCCTAATCATCAGATCTCGCAAACGGGTCTTGCGATAACACATGATTTGGTCTATTAAATTAGTTCGAAAGGATTGTTGTCTCTGATCCTCTAGTTGATTTATCATTGCTTGGTGATTATCTTGCCTATCTGATGAGTTAACCATGTTACCATATGAATCATACTGACTAACACCATCTTCAATCAGAATATTATCGAATCCTAACGAATTAATCTCTAACATATCTCGTGTATCTTCAACAACCATGAAGGGATTCTCTTGTGATATATCCATCAATAATTGACTTAAATCTTCACGAGCTGTTTGAAGGATTCTTAACGCTTGTAACTGGTCAAAACTCATTTGTTGACGTTGCTTTTGCATTAATTCAGTATTTAATGATGTACCTCTTTCCCGTTTCATATTCTCATTCCCCCATACTTGATACTTTATTATACCATATCTGTATCATTACTCATTAGTCGTAATAGATAACGCTAATAATGTTATTTGGTTAAGATTTAAAGTGGTAGATGGGAGCGTTGTGAGAGGTGATGCCAAGCTCCGAATCAATAAAAACGGTGCGTCGTAAGGTGTCACCACGCTCTGGTTTAGTGGATTCAGTCTATCGCGAAGAGCTGCCACGCTCCGCTTAGTTGAATATCGACTCACGCATCCCAACAAAGTTGTGATAAAACTATATACTTGAATATTAATCTAGAATTTCCAAAACAAAAACACCTACAAGCTATCTCAACTCGTAGATGTTCCTCTAAAAATATATATTTCATCACCACTCAGCATTCTTATGCTCCCATCCAGTCCATGGGTATGGCGTAACGAAAATAACTTCTCTCATTTCTGGATGTTCAACAGCATCGTAAGTTTGATAGTGATTATCATATCCCCGAACCGTTAAATAAAAATAACCATCCCCATCAGCTTGAACTGTCTCCCAGTAACCATTACCCAAACCTACAGTAGCAATGATCGTAACCGTTGCATATGGGTATGTATAACCTTCTATATAGTCTTGATTGAGAAAATAACGCTCTAGCGTTAAGAAGCCTGACTTATGCGCAAGCGCTGTTAGCCGGTATTCATAAACGTCTAGTGCATCTTGATACATAAGATTCCCATTCTCATTAAAGACATTGACCTCACAATATTACCTAGTATGACTTTCAAATTTGGATTGCTTTAGGTAAAATAGCCGTTTGAGTTGGCCGATCCTTCATTAACATGGATTGATTACCCGAATTCATAGTCCCAGTCCATACCTCAAACGTGTAGAGTGGGTTCATATATCCTGAGATGATACCCTCTCTGTAAAAAACGGGTTCAAAAGCAATCGTTTCATAAAAAACCCCCGAAATTAACCTGAGTCTCTGGGGTTTTATGTGATAGTCAAAGCTAAATCTAACTCTCAACTAAATCAATACGTTTTCCATATATTTCTTAAACATCGCATCATAGTCTTTGTCAAACTGCGGTTCAACAATCCGATATTCTCTGAGTAATTCCATCTCTTTAACAGCCGCAATACTTCCCAGTGTTTCTGCATTTTCTATCAGTGGAATGTATAATTTATAGCCTAAGATATCGGCAATTAATTGTGGGAATGCTTCGAGCTTTGTAATTCCTCCCACTAAACCAATGGCGTTAAAATCAGCAAGTTCTTCCAAGATACTCACATTGTGCTTAATATTAAACAACATTCCTAGAATAACCGAGAATAATACAGATTCTCTCGAACTTGTTCGTGTTAAAGCCAGTAAGTTTCCTGTTGCCGCCTCATCCCAAGTAGGTGCTCGCTCACCGTTTAAATACGGTACAAAGATACTTTCTGTATGCGGCCGTTTGGCTGCAATTGCATCCAACTCTTCAAAACTACTATTGAAGACTTTATTGGTCCAAGATAGAACATCTGCTCCATTGTTACTAGGTAAACCAAGTAAATATTTATTTTCCTTAATATTATAGGCAAAGTTTTGGTATTGATCGTTTAATTGGGCCTCTGAATGAATGACACGCACAGCATGGCTAGTGCCAATCGATAATACGGCCAGTTCATCCAAGTCACTAAATACGTAATTCGATGAGATGCCATCAGACGTTCCAATCGTGACCGTCACCTCCGCATCAAAAAGTAAAGGTAAAGCTGGTCGATTATAATCGACCGCTTCAATTCGTGGAAGATGATTAATACCCAGGCCAATCTCACTTAACGACCTATCATCCCAAGTCAACTCCGTCAAATTCAACAATCCACTGCTGGAGGCATTACTTACATCAAGTACCCATTCCCCTGTCAATCGGTGGAATAATATATCTTTTAATGATCCAACCCGCTTGTCTTTTTGATATATACTCAATAATTTATAATACGGATTCATGCTATGATTCGGCGTTCCAGTCCGGTAATATTGTTCTACTAATATTTCAGGACTCAACTGTTTAATCATCTCAGCCCCGCGAGTATCAGCCCAAGTTACCAAAGCTCCAAAGAGGGTATCATCTTGATTGATTAATTGAACACTATGCATTGCAGTTGTCAGAATGATTTCCAAGTTGCTAATGGCATTTCTTGATATCAAATCTTTCAAGCCAGCTCTAATATTTCCCCAAATTTCTTCCAAATCCATCTCAAATAGTGAGTCCGTTTTGTAGATAGTTAAGTGAGGCGCTATAACTGTATCGATGACTTCATATGTAGCATTAAATAAATTAATCTTGATATTCGTAGTTCCTACATCGATACTCGCAATGAATTTACTCAATATTCCTTATGCCCACCAAAGTTGAATCTCATGGCAGATAGCACTTGATTTGAGAAGGGCACCTCTTTCAAGGACGCGTTACGCTTCATTAATGATAAAGAAATGACAGGGGTAGGAACTTCCTCCTGTAGGGCTTCACTTACCATCCATTTTGCTTCACCAGATGCATGAACTTTCTGATTAAATTGGGCTAAGTCTTCATCTCTAGTTAACTCTTCATGAATATTATCCATTAAAGCTGACTCAATAATTGATCCATAACGCCAATTATTGGTGACACGACTTAAATCAAAGTCATAGTGACTCTGACTATGTAATAGTTCTAAGCCTTCAGCGATCGCTTGCATCATGCCATATTCAATCCCGTTATGAACCATCTTTAAGTAATGCCCACTTCCTGGTTGGGGGTAAAATTCAAAGCCGCCTGGTACACATAGTGATTCCAATAAAGCCAGTAACGACTCATCTGTGTCAGCCGGCCCGCCTAACATCATACACGCTCCATACATTGCACCTTCAACCCCACCAGATAAGCCGCAATCATAGTATTTAATGCCTAAGTCTGCTAACGCTTCAAAGTTCTGAATTGAATCTTTATAGAACGAATTTGAAAAATCAATAATCATATCATCTTTTTTCAATAAACTTGAAAGCTCTTTAATCGTTGCCTTTGTTGGTTGACCTGCTGGTAAAACTAAGAACACAAGATTTTTCGTTTCTTGAAAGGATTTTAAATCTGAGATGCTCTTCAAATAATTTAACCGTTCATCCATATACACGTCAGCAATTAACGGATTCACATCGAATCCGTTAATTGTCTGACCTTGCTTATTCAATTGTTTAGCAAGCGATAACCCCATCTTGCCTAATCCAATAATTGTTATTTCCATAAAGACCACCTTAGTTTAATTCTGGCCAGAAATCACCATTGGCAACAATTAAATCATCTAATACTTCACGTGCTTTTGTTGCACTTGGTATCGTTCTAGATAATGTATAAGCTTGCCACACTTTTTGATAACTTCCTTCAATAAACCCTTCAACTAATAGTTTTTCCGATGAAGCCTGTTGGAACATTAGCGCTTGTTCGAACATTGGAATCTTTCCTTGAGCTAATGGCTCTGGTCCTTTTGAACCAATAATACATGGAACTTCAACCATGACATCATCTGGGAAGTTGGCAATCGCCCCATTATTTTCAACAATCATAAGCATTCGCTCATGAGTATTGAATGCGATCGCTCGCGCTAAATCCACAATAAAAGATGCGTGACTATCAATATGGAAGCCATTTTCTTTAGCTGTTCCGGCAGCAATAATCCCTTTTGCTGTATCAAATACATCTTTTTCACGTCCAGCCATTACTTCGTTTGCACGGGTGAATTCTGGATTAGAATGTTCAACCATTTCATCTGGGAACAGGTAATATTGTAAGTATGTATTTGGCAAGAAGCGAGGCTCAACAGCGAATAAATCACGTGCTTTTTTATGTGTCTCTTGCCAGCTTGGGTCAGTATGTTGCGTATCAATCTCTACTTGGTTCAAGTATCCATTCTCTTTTACATACGCTTTAACTTGTTCTGTGTAATCCGTTCCATCTTTTCCACGGATTGATGTCCACCAACCAAAGTGGTTTAAACCAAAGTAATCCACTTCTAATTCGTCTGGTGTCATGCCTAAGATTTGAGACATACGGCGTAACGTACCAACTGGCATATCACAAATATTTAAGACTTTAGATTCCGGCTTTAAGACGCGGCACGCTTCTGCTACGATTGATGCTGGGTTGGAGTAGTTTAACATCCAGCAATCTGGTGCATATTCTTCCATTAGATCGATTAATTCAATCATGCCACCAATACTTCGCATACCGTAAGCCATTCCACCCGGTCCACATGTTTCTTGCCCGATTAAGTCATGCTTTAACGGTATTTTTTCATCTTGTTCACGCATTGCATATTTCCCTACTCGTATGTGTGCCATACAGAAATCCATACCGGTGAAAGCTTTCTCTGGATCTGTCGTATAAGCGAAATCAATATCTGGTGCTTCTTCTTTTAACATAATATCAATCGCTTCACCTAAAATCGCTTGACGCGCTTCATCATTATCATATAGATACAATCTTTCTAAGGGGAAGCGGTCGATATTTTCAAGTAACATTTTAACAATACCTGGCGTAAATGTACTTCCGCCTCCTGCAATAACAACTGAGAATTTCTTCATAATTTAATGACGTCCTTTCCTAATGACTAATCTTTTGAACTGAAGCCTAATACTTCATCAACTGACTTTCTAATTGATCCAACTTGAACTCCGTATACTACTTGAACATTGTTCCCTTTGACAACAACTCCACTCGCTTGAGTTTCATTTTTCAACCCAGCTTCATCAACAAGTTCAGGATCTTTTAATACCGTTCGAAGTCTTGAATAACAATTCGTGACTGATTCGATATTATCTTTTCCACCTAACAACTCAACAACAGTAACTCCGATGCTTCCACGTTCTTGAGTAGCGACATCTACATCATCTTCATGGCTAAGGTTCGTTTGCTTATCTAAATAATCTTTTTTTGAATATAATCTTGTCTCTGCTCCCTCAGTCTCACGTCCGATTGTCTTCAAGTCCATAATTTTAATTAAGAGTCTAAAGACAACAAAGTAGATGACAAAGAACACAAGTCCAACCAAGATATACATTGGCCAGCCCGTTTTTTCAATTCCTAAAGGTACGTTCATTAATAAGAAATCAATAAAACCATTAGGACCAATTGAACGGACATTGAATATGTTTAATACAACCATACTTAAGCCACTTAAAGCCGCATGCACAACATATAAAATGGGTGCGATAAACATGAATGAAAATTCAATTGGTTCAGTAACTCCAGCAATAAATGAAGTAAAGGCTGCCGGAATAAGAATAGCTTTCGCACGTTGTTTCTTATCTGGATCTGCTGTAACGTACATTGCCAGACACGCTCCGATTAGACCAAACATCTTCGAAATACCACGCGCGTCCCAGATAACACTTTCAGATAATTGACGAATTGACGGTTCAACCATCTCAGCATAATAAATATTACGAGAACCCTCGAATACAGCTTCCCCAATTACTTCAGTCCCACCAAGTGATGAATATAAGAATGGTGTATAAACTAAGTGGTGTAAGCCTGTTGGGATAAGTAATCTTTCAAGAGCACCATATACGAACAGTCCAAAGTTACCAGCATGTTGAATCCACCCACCAAGTGAATTGATACCACTTTGGAAGAACGGCCAGATGTAAGTCATCACAATCGCAAAAATAACTACAACGGGAATTAAGACTATAAATGCAAAACGTGTTCCACCATAAATATTAAAAGCATTATTGAATTCAATATCTGCATACTTGTTGAATACATATGCGATGATGACACCAAGTAGGATCCCAGCGAATACACCCATGTCTAAAACTTGAACCCCTAGAACGACACTCTGTCCAGTTCCTCTTAAAGCTTCTGGATCAGCTAATGTTCCGTTAAGTTCCATAAATTTGTTCATAGCGTTAATGAAAACTAAAAATGCTAACATTGCAGTGAAACCAGCTTCACCTTTTTTATTATCAGCTAAACCAACCGCAATTCCGACACAGAATATGATACCTAAATTCTGTAGAATTGTTACTAATGATCCGGATATAATCGTTCCAAATCCGACGGTGTATGGATTATCTAGAAATGGTACCACCTCTAGTAAATTTGGATTCGTAAAGATATTCCCAATCGCAATCAACAAACCAGCTATCGGTAGAATCAAGACGGGAATGAACATCGCTTTTGAAAAACGTTGCATGACATCCATTATACTTTGCCCTTTGTTCATACATGAACCTCCTTTTTGTTTGTAAAAATACTCTACCATCAAAACGCTTTCATTAACATAGGAAAGGGCTTCTTAGGAATTTTTTCCAAAAAAAAGAAAAGTTTTTCTATAATTTAGAAAGACTTTTCAATAAGATACTCTAAATAGAGTAATAACATCGAATAAAATTGGGTGGAGTTAATATTATTTCGATCCAAAAACTGATTGTCATCAATCGTAAAAGCAATATCTGATAGATTTGCGAGTGAATTATCACTGGAGTGGGTAAATGAAATAACACCTATACCTTTCTCTTTCGCAATCTCAGCTTTAGTATTCACGAGATCTGTTTCGCCACTTTTTGAAACACATATAATATCTGAAATACGATGTAAATTATTGAGAAATAAAGCATTTGTATCCGCTCCATTAGAGTAATAAACCAGCTCGCCTTGCCCAAGTATTTTCTTATATAAATACTCTCCGATAATCCCTGAATATCCTGTTCCAATAATGTAAAGTGAACGGTCATCTTTTTTTGTCCGCTCGACAAAATCTAGTAAATTTTTTTCATTTTGTATAAATATCTTCTGAATACTCGTTGATAAGTCACCAATATAAGTATCCACTTCGCCGTCCACCGTCTTAACTTGCTGACGACTCAAGTGATAAATCATATCTGTAAATCCATCGAATCCAAGCTTCTTAGCTAATCGAAAAATTGTCGACTTAGAAGTAAACGTTTCGTCCGCTAACTTTTGAATCGTCAAATCTTTTAACATAGTCTGATTATTGTCGATGTACTTCAGGACAGTATTTTCAATATCGGTAAATTTTTTGTTCGTTGTATAATAATTATGTTTCAATATGGTATCCTTTCTAAAATGTAGTAGTTTATGATTCCGTTCATTTCATCTGTCTTTATTATACATCTAATTAGTTACTGCACCAAAAGGTACTTTGATATTAATTTACAGGTATTTTGAGAAAAATATTCTTATTATTGGCATTAATTCGTTTTATTTTATTTTACAAGGTAAGTTAACCATAAGTACCTATAGAAAAACCACAGTTTATCAGCTGTGGTTTTCTATCTCTACTAATTCTTCGCATCCCTCTCCGACAATAATCGTAAGCCGTTTAAAATAACTAAGAAGGTTGACCCTTCATGGAACACAACGCCCATTGGCAAGTCGAGCGCACCAATAATATTTAATATGACGAACATTACAATCACTGAGATTGAGAAAATGAATGATACACATTTCTCAGTCTCATCCTGTAAATAATTCAACAAAAATTCTTTTTTCTCAAGTTGATTAATAATTAACTTTGGATCATATTGCGAGCCAATTTCTTTTCGATTGATAAAGCTTTTCTAAGTGATTGTTCTAATAGGTCCATCTTGAATACCTAAACTTAGATCAAGTTGGCTTAGTTTTTCAACAGCTGGTATATCTGCTGGTGCCCAATTTAATGCTTTAATCTCTTTAGAGGCGAGCCATTTAATAGCAACATGTTCAGTCAATACTAGTTCACCAAGTTCCAAATGACAGATAAATGTTGTTAAGTTAACAGTCCAAAATCATAGGTATAACTTGCTACATCAAAGATCTCGTCACTCACTACTACTTCGATTTTTAATTCTTCAATCAATTCTCTATGAAGTGCTTCTTGAGGCGTCTCACCTTGCTCAATCTTTCCGACAGGAAATTCCCATAAATAAGGTAAGGATCTCTCTCCTCCCCGTTGAGCGCATAATATCTTTCCTTCTTTTATTAGAATAGCTCCTACCACATTAATTATCTTAGTATCCACTCACCTTATCCTTACTATTATAATGTTAATTTGCATCATTGTACTTATCATTCTATATGAAAGCGAGGAATGTATGAAGGTCGTTTTGGAATTTGGTGATAGTTTTATAGCCCAAAAAACTACCCCCGTCGAATCTCAACAGGAAGAACTCTATCAAATTTCAACTAAAACTAACTTCTAACGTCTTTTCCGACTATCCTTCCGTATCAAGTACCACCCCAAACCAATGAAGGCTAAGCCACTGACAGTACTTGCATACATATTAGGTACCGTCGGACTCAATGAGATCAGGACAAATCCTAATGCAACAAGCAGTAATTGCCACTTTGCATTCATCTTAATTCACCGTATCAGACTCAGTGTCTTCTTCGATTCGAACTCTATTGGCCGCCAAGACAAATGGTACGTAGATAAAGGAGGCAACCACTATGTTAAAGAGAGATAGTAAGGCCGCTTCAATGCTACCACCCGTCGCTAGATATGCATATAATCCTGGTGGGGTAATCCGAGGAACTGCTAACAATACGGGCGGTACCCAACCCCATGATGTTGCGAAGTAAGCGATTGTTGCCAGAACAGGTGGTGTAATTAACCATGGAATCGCAAACTGTGGATTCAATACAATTGGCATCCCGTAAGCAATTTTTATCGTTAGTTTTTTATTATAGTTTGAAAGCATTATAGATTTTGCTAAATGATTAACCCTGATTGATTATTGAAGAGAAAATGAGTGAAGGATTGGATTTGGCTTCGTAATGATGCACGAAGACAAATACGAAACAAATACCGGCCTGGTGGTATCCCACCAAGCCAAATACCTGCCCACGAATCATCGCCAGATCTCCTTTACTCTCTATTATACTCAACAGCTCCAAAAAAAGAACTACCAAAATAAATTAGTAGATCCTTCATACAAAAATATTTAAAAACTCTTCAACATTCGTAAGGCATTCAAGATCACGAGAATCGTACTTCCTTCATGCATCACCACGCCTAGGCCAATATCCATCTTACCTAAGAAGTTCAACGTTACTAAGGTGACCACTACAATCATCGAGAAGATAATGTTTTGCCATGTAATCTTATTCATCTTTTTCGTCAATCGATGCGCGTAGGCAAGTTTACTTAAGTCATTTTGCATCAGAACCAGATCCGCAACGTCCATCGCGACATCGGTTCCCTCACCCATCGCAATCCCAACATCAGCGGTAACCAAGGCCGGCGCATCATTGACGCCATCGCCCAACATCGCTGTGAGACCGTACCGCTCTTGTTGGTCTTTGACAATCGAAGCTTTATCTTCTGGCATCACATTCGCTTGAACCTCATCAACGCCAACTTTTCGACCAATCGCCTCGCCCGTTAGCTGAGCGTCTCCAGTGATCATTGTCGTATGAATGCCCGCCTCTTTAAAGTACGCCACCGCACTTTGCGCAGCTTCATTAGGTACATCCATCAAGGCAATCAGTCCAATCACCCAATCTTCGCGCCCGATATACACCACTGTCTTTCCTTCTTGAGCTAATCGTTCTTTGAGTTGATTATACTCTGGGCTAACCTTATCAAAGGAAGTTGGTTTACCAATCCGATAATGCTGATTGTTGTAAGTTGCCGACAAGCCTTGTCCTACAATGTTCTCTACCTCTAAAGACAAAGTGCCCGATCCTGGGAAATGCTTAATAATCGCTGACGCTAATGGATGATTCGATTGCTTCTCCATCGATACAACAACATCAATTAATTCTGCTTCATCAAGCTCCTCGTCATATTCAAAGTCGGTCACTTCCGGTTTCCCGTGAGTTAATGTCCCTGTCTTATCAAAGGAAACAGCCTTAAGATCCGCTAACTTGGATAAATATTCCCCACCTTTAACTAGAACACCTTTTCTAGACAGATTCGATATCGTAGCTAACGTCGTTGGAATCGCACTGGCGGCGAGTGCACAAGGTGACACCGCAATGAGATACACCATCCCACGGTACCAACTCATCTCCCAAGTCCAATCAAAGACGAAGGGCCCTGACAAGATGACAAAGGGGAATAAGAATAAAACAAATGAAACGTATTTAGGCTCCAGACGTTGAATCAAGGTCGCTGTCTTCGTGAGACTACTTTGCGATTCATTCACCATCTCCAGAATTTTAGCAAAAACCGTCTCAGAGCTATCTTTTGTCACTTGCATTGTAAAACTACCCGATTCATTCATCGTACTCGCAAATACTTCATCACCGACCGTTTTTTCTTTAGGAATACTCTCACCGTTAATCGATGATTCATCCACTGAACTCGTTCCTTGAAGAATAATACCGTCGGTCGGAATTTGATCGCCATTTAATACTTGTAATGTATCGCCCACTTTGACCTCTTCAACGGAAACTAAGTGTGTCTCACCATTTTCAAGCACTAACCGTGCCTCAGTGGGGTTCATCTCAAGTAAATTCGTAATTTCCTTCTTACTTTTCCCATCGACATAACTTTCTAAGAAATGTGCTCCGGCAAAGATGACAATTAATAAGGCACCCTCTTCACTATTGCCAATGAGAACAGCACCCAAAGTAGCGAGCGCCATCAAGAAATGAATGTTAGGCATGAAGCGTTTCAACTTCAAAGTATTAGAGATGGTGTCGCCAACACCTTCCATAATGACATGGTAACCTGCCGTTACGATTGATGCCAAGAAAGCGCTAGTAGCAAGTAAGTTATTATTTGTAAATTCGAAATAGAGCCCCACAAAGAAAGCAATTAACCCGATAAAATACAAGACAACCGGTAATTTACCATGATGTTGATGTTCATGCTCAGTGTGAGCCTCGTGATTATGTTCTTTTATTTGATTCATCACTGCCAACTCCTTTACGTTAAGTGTAATGATTACGCTTCATATGAAAAATAAATCATATGTTAGTTATATAATACATGAACATTCACTGATATAGCAAGTGGAATGAGGTCTTAGTTTTCTCTAAGATTCCAAGACAACTAAGCCCATCCAATCCGATGGCTGTCAATATGAAACTAACATTTGATAAAAGTAAATTCTCTCTGGCTTACTCTTTATCTAAAACACGAACATTCATCATTTTAGCTCTTTTGATTATTCGTCATCTATTGTCATATTCTCCCTAGAAGTTATACTCTTTCAGTAGAGTATTTTACTTTTTAAGGAGGAATTATTTTTGTCTTCTAAACACATCCCGTACATTGTGATTACACCGGGATTCATATTGTTAGTTGTCTTTCTAGTCATGCCTTTGTTATCCATTATTTGGCCGACATTTTATGATGGCGCTTTTACCTTTGAATCCTATGCGTCATTTTTCTCAAGTAGTTTCAATTTGAGTATTCTATGGCGGACCGTTAAGCTGTCTTTAATCGTCACCTTATTCACAATTATCTTAGGTTTGCCAACGGCTTATTACATCTCTCGCACAGGCAAGAAGTGGCGTTCGCTCTTGATGGGCTTCGTTCTCTTTCCATTATTAACGAATTCTGTTGTGAGAAGTTTTGCTTGGATTAATATTTTAGGTACAAATGGGATTGTGAATCAATTCTTACTGAATACTGGGCTGATCTCGCAACCATTGAAGTTATTGTACACAGAGTTTGCGATTGTGATTGGTTCAATCTATCTTTTCTTGCCATTAATGATTACGACTTTAGTGGGAATTTTAGAGAACATTGATACTGAAATGATTGAAGCAGCTGAGACACTGGGAGCGAATCCGCTTGTTGCCTTCGTTAAAATAATCTGGCCCTTAAGTATTCCTGGTGTCATTGTGGGAAGTATCTTAGTGTTCACTGGGACCTTTACCGCTTATACGACGCCACAATTACTAGGTGGGAATCAGAATATGATGATGTCAACTTTCCTCTATCAACAAGCAATGTCTTTAGGTAATTGGCAAAGTGCTGGCGTGATTGCTTTGATTATGATTGTCACAACGATCCTTGTCATGAATGTCTTTAATGCCATTGCGAATATGGTTGACCGTAGAGGAGGCGATCTTAATGCGTAAACAATTTGGCTTGAAACTCTTTGTCATTCCTGTTTTTCTATTTCTATTTATTCCCTTATTCATTATCATTGTGACCTCTTTTGGTGAGAAGCCAACGATTCAATTCCCGATTGAAGGTTTTACCTTAGATTGGTATGCGAATGTCTTTACAACGGGTGGCTTTCTAACGAGCTTTTGGTTGAGCTTGCGTATTTCATTTCTGGCGACGCTCTTAGCCTTAATTATTGGTGTCCCCGCTGCTTATGCCTTGTCGCGTTATGAATTTCCCGGTCGTACACGGTTGAAGAGTTTCTTCCTGTCCCCGACGATTATTCCTGGGGTGGTTGTTGGTTTTGCTTTGTTTCAGTTTATTGTGATTCGGATGCAAATTCCAATTTTCATTGGTTTGCTTTTAGGACATTTCTTAATTAGCTTGCCTTACATTATTCGCGTCGTGGGTTCAAGTTTAGAGCAATTAGATATGTCCCTTGAAGAAGCAAGTTGGACTTTAGGTTGTACACGTTTGGAAGCCTTCTTTAAGATCGTTTTACCTAATATTACTTCAGGTATTTACGCTGCTTTTATGTTGGCCTTTATTAATTCATTCAACAACATACCGGTGTCACAATTTTTAACGGGCCCGGGCTTTACAGCCTTACCTACGAACTTAATGGGTTATATCGAATATAACTATGATCCAACAGTTTCGGCATTATCTGTTCTGTTAATGCTACTGACAATTATCTTAATGATTATTATTGAGAAGACTTTAGGTCTCGCTTCAATATCTTAATAAGGAGGACGCCAATACAATGGCTTTTGTTAATTTGAATGACATTCGCGTCAGTTATGACGGGAAGACAGATATATTAAAAGATTTAAACCTCTCCATCGAAAACGGAGAACTTGTGTCACTGCTCGGTCCATCGGGTTGTGGAAAGACAACAACTTTGCGTGTCATTGCTGGATTAATTGATCCTAATGATGGGCAGTTTACAGTGGATAACGAAGATTTGACTGCTACACCCGTACATAAACGCCAATTCGGAATGGTCTTCCAGTCTTACGCCCTGTTCCCGCATTTAACGATTTTTGAAAATGTGGCCTTCGGTTTAAAAATGCAAAAAGTAGACAAACAGACGATTAAAGAAAAAGTCACTGCCATGCTTGAAGTGACTGGCTTAGCTGACTTTGCTGACCGTTATCCTAAACAGTTATCCGGTGGGCAAAGACAACGGGTTGCTTTAGCTCGCGCTTTAGTTATTGAGCCGAAGTTATTATTACTAGATGAGCCTTTGAGTAACTTAGACGCTAAATTACGTGTCTCTATGCGTATGGAAATCAAACGAATTCAAAGACAATTAGGTATTACAACTGTCTTTGTTACCCATGATCAAGAAGAGTGTTTCTCAATCTCAGATAAAGTAGCTGTTATGAACAACGGAGTCATTGAACAATACGCAACACCTGAGGAGATTTATCATTCTCCTAAAACAGAGTTCGTTGCTCGTTTTATTGGCTTTGAGAATTTTATTAATCTTACAAAACAAGCAAGCGGCGCTTACGTTACTGATAACGGTACCGCGATTCATACAACTCAAGCGGACTTAGACCGAGCAGAAGTGAAGGCAACAATTCGCCCAGATGATATTCTAATCATTGACCATACAATTTCTGAAGAGAATACAATTGTTGGTAAGATTTTAGTTCGGACATTCTTAGGTAAAAGTTACCAATACGAAGTGGAGACTCCGGTTGGTAAGTTAATTGTCAATGATGACTCACAAACTCTGTATCAAAGTGGCGATCAAGTTACTCTTTATCTAACACCAGAAAAATTAATTTTAGTTTAAAACATTCTTAAAGGAGAATATATAATGAAAATTATTAAAACATCTGTATTAGCTTTAACATCAGTTATGGTCCTTGCGGCTTGTGGTAATTCAGACACGGCTTCTACTTCAGACACAGCATCTGCTCAAGATAATGGTGAATTAATTGTCTCGACGTTTGCGATTTCAGAAGATGTGATTCAATCTGACGTCTTTGCTCCATTTACTGAAGCAGAAGGCATTAATATTACGCACGAAGTTGGGAATTCAAGCGAACGCTTTACAAAATTACAAAACAACCCACACTCAACCATTGACGTCATTGAACTATCTCAAAACAACGCAGCTTCAGGGGTTGCGGAAGGAATGTTCGAGCCTTTAGACGAAGAAAAAGTACCGAATTTAGCTTTATTAGTAGACGGTGCCCAAGATGCTGTGGATTCAGCTGGAGCGCCTTATACAATGAATAGTATCGGAATTATCTACAATGAAGAAGCGGCTGGCATGACTATCGATGAGTGGTCTGATTTATGGGATCCTGCTTTAGAAGGTAAGATTTCGATTCCAGATATTACAACAACGTTTGGTCCAGCGATGTTACACGTTGCAAGTGATCACGCAGGTGTTGATATTACAACTGATAATGGTGAAGCGGCTTTCCAAGCTTTAACAGACTTAAAACCAAACATTACAAAAACTTATACAAAATCATCTGACTTAGCGAACCTTTTCCAATCTGGTGAAATTGTTGCAGCCGTTGTT
Organism: Ruoffia sp. FAM 26255; assembly: GCF_045528525.1. Taxonomy (NCBI): domain Bacteria; kingdom Bacillati; phylum Bacillota; class Bacilli; order Lactobacillales; family Aerococcaceae; genus Ruoffia; species Ruoffia sp. FAM 26255. Next base: position 32,962 of record NZ_JBGQQX010000019.1, read on the forward strand.
GGTGACTTTGCTTACCCAATTATTTCTGAAGCAAACCCAGATGTGCAATTCATTGTCCCTGAATCTGGAACTTATGCAAACTTCAATACTTTAAACGTCGTTGCTTCTTCAGAAAATAAAGAAGCGGCTTATGCTTTCATTAACTGGAAACTCAGTGAAGAATTACAAACACAAACAGCCAGCTCATTAAATGAAGCCCCAACAAATGCGGACGTTGAATTAGACGAAGAAACAGCTGCTAATAAAACTTACGGTGATGTTGCTCAACGCGCCAAAGCCATTGACTTTACTTTTGTTAACGAGAACTTAGACGAGTGGATTAACACTTGGAATGAATTGATGAACCAATAGTCTTTAGCTCACTTTTGAAAAGATGAAATTTCGGGGAGTCACCTGAAGTTTCATCTTTTTCTCATTGTTCTTGAAAGGATTGAATAAATTGATTGATTTACTCATTGAAAATGGGCAAGTATTTAATGCCTTCTTAAAATGCTTTGAAAGAAAAAATATCGCGATTATTAACGACCGTTTCTACTATATTAAAGAGACTGATTTGCGTTATTTAAATCCGAAAGAGATTGTGGATGCCTCGGATAAATTTATTGTTCCAGGTTTGATTGATATTCACATGCATATTGAAAGCTCGATGATTCCCCCATCAACCTTCTCTGGAGCTGCCCTGTCTCATGGAGTGACAACAGTGGTTGCGGACTCTCATGAGATCGCGAACGTCTTTGGCATTGAAGGTATCTATGCGTTTATGGCACAAGACACGGTAATGGATATCTTCTACGCGATTCCTTCATCGGTTCCGTCGACGGTTCCCGAACGCGAAACAACTGGTGGAATGATCGGTGTCGCTGAAGTGACGGAGTTATTGGAACATCCAAAAGTAATTGCTTTAGGCGAAGCCATGAACTTTAAAGGCATCACTTCAGAGCCAGATTCACTGATTCAAAATATTCTACAAACAGTGCAGACGAACAAGCCTTTCATGCCTCTCGAAGGCCATATTCCTCGCGTTGAATGTGAGGACTTAGCTAAGTTTATGTATGCCGGTTTAAACGCCGACCATACCCACCAATCCCCTGAATCGATTCTAGAAAAGATTGGGAGCGGGATATTTATTGAGTTGCAAAAGAAATCACTAACAAAAGAGAATATTGCGGTAATTAATGAACATCAGCTCTTTGAACATGTCGCTTTAATTACTGATGATATTATGCCTGATGACTTGTTAGAGGGACATTTGAACGCCAACTTGCGTCTTGGTATTCAGGAAGGCTTAGACCCGGTCGATGCCATTTATATGAGTACATACACGCCGGCGCGCCGGATGGGCTTTCAAGACCGTGGTGCCATTGCGAGTGGGTTAAAAGCGGACTTTATTCTGTTGAATGATTTGGATACTTTCGAGATTGACTGCGTTTATAAAGATGGCCGTTTAGTTCATCGAGCCGGTGATGCCTTGGCTTTTGATCAAGAGGCTTTAGACTTTCCAAGCCACTTCTATTCGTCTGTTAACTGTGCTGAACTCACCCTCGATGATTTACGAATTCCGGTGCGTGAAGATGTGTCTGAAGTGATGTGTAATGTGATTCAAATTCAATCTGTCGGGACCTTTACCGAACATGTGAAGCGAACGGTTAAAGTGAAGAATGGCTATTTGGATTGGGAAGCTAGCGGCTTGTCATTAATTATTGTTCAAGAACGATATGGGAAAAATAGACAAGTTGGTTATGGGCTCGTAGAAGGCGCATTGAGTGACAAAGGTGCTGTCGCAACGACTTGGGCACATGATCATCATAATTTAATGGTCATGGGAACATCAAGTGAAGATATCTTACAGGCGCAACGCGAAGTTTTACGTCTGAATGGGGCTTATGTTGTTGCGCAAGGCGGAGAAGTTGTCGCAACTTGTCCTCTGCCGATTGGTGGAATCATAAGCGATAAAGCATTACCTGAGATTGGTCGCGATTTAAAAGCGGTGCGCCAGGCCATGATTCATTTAGGATATGACAATACAAATGAAATTATGTCTTTTTCTACGCTATCTCTTCCAGTGTCGCCTCAAATTAAAATCACAGACTTTGGTATGATGGATGTACATACACATCAACTGATTCCATTAATGGAGGATTAAGCATGAAAACATTAATCAAAAACATTCATTTAATTACCTTGGACGCACAATTTACACAATTCGAAGACGCCTTTTTAATGATTGACGGTACGCAAATTGTGGGCTTTGGCGACGCTAGTCAAGCTCCTTCTGAGGCGGATTTCGATACAGTGATAGACGGAAATGGTGCCATAGCTATGCCAGGTATGGTGAATACCCACACGCATGTAGGAATGATTCCTTTTAGATCGCTTGGAGACGACACACCCGACCGGTTAACGCGCTTCTTATTTCCTTTAGAGCATGAATGCATGACGAAGGAATTAGCCTACCACAGTGCTAAATATGCCATTGCAGAAATGCAACTTGCTGGAGTGACAACTTTTTTTGATATGTATTATTTTGAAGAAGAGATTGCAGTAGCAACAGATGAAATGCATGCTCGCGCGATATTGGGCGAATCTGTCATCGATAAAAGTCCGGACAGTGAGATTGAATTTGGTGGCTTAGCTTATAGCGAAGATTTTATTCCACGTTGGTTAAATCACGACCGCATTACCCCTGCGGTTGCGCCTCACGCGCCTTATACCAATACGGATGAGTCGCTCATTGCTGCGAGTGAATTGGCTCGCAAATATAATATTCCTTTCTCCATTCACCTGAGTGAAATGACTTTTGAGATGGATAAATACCGTGAAGAGTATGGTCAAACACCCGTTGAATATTTAAGTCAGCTCGGCGTATTAGATGAGAAAACCTTGGCTGCTCATTGTATATTCGTGACTGATTCAGATATTGCTTTAATGAAAGAAAAGCAAGTTTCAGTCGCGCATTGTATCGGTGCGAATACGAAATCAGCTAAAGGCGTGGCACCACTCTCTTCAATGTTGGAGGCGGATTTAGCTGTCGGTTTGGGAACGGATGGTCCTAGTAGTGGAAACACGCTTGATTTATTCACGCAAATGCGGATGGTGGCGAATTTTCATAAGACTCATACTGGAAACCGTGCTGCCTTCCCTGCACAAGAGATTGTTCACTTAGCGACTCTAGGAGGAGCTGAAGCAATTGGGATGTCAGACTCAATCGGATCGATTGAAGTTCGGAAAAAAGCTGATATTGTTTTAGTTGAAACTGATTCGGTGAATATGTTCCCAATCTTCGATGTTTATAGTGCTTTGGTTTACTCTACGAATGCATCGAATGTGAGCCATGTCTTTGTTGATGGGAAGTTAGTTGTGGATGATAAGAAACTGGTCTTGACTTCCATTTCTGATTTGCGCGGGTATTTAGCTAAGGAAATGACTTATTTCACTGAAAAAGCGTTGGAGTTTAGTGAAGATTTATAATTTAGCAGGAACTATTTTTATAGTTCCTATTATTTTTTTCTTGCTTTTGTTTTTTATTTCCTTTATATTTAATTCCAGACAAATTGAGTCTTTAATTAAGGAGGCCATGTTATGAAATATTCAAAAGCAACGAATTACGCCCTGCATTCGATGGTTCATTTAGCTATGGAGTCGGATCGTGAAGCGGTTCGGGTTGAGGATTTGGCTAGTCGCCAACATCTGTCGCCGAGCTATTTGTCTAAGATTTTGACTAAATTATCTAAAGCCGGGCTTATTACGTCAACACCTGGGGTTAATGGCGGCTACCAATTACTTGGATCACCTGATTCATGTTCATTTTTAGATATTATTCAAGCTGTCGAGGGACAGGAAGCCATGTTAAATTGTACGATGACTCATGAAAGTACGCATCATCACGAATGTTTAATTGAAAATGCGATTTCTGAGGCTGAAGTTAAGATGCAGGAAGTTTTGGCGCAGAAGACTATCGGAGACATTTTAAAAGAAGTGCACGCAAGACAACAGCATTAGGCTAATATTGAAATAATTATTAACCAACTGGACTGATGACTTAGTTGTTGCTACTAATGGATTGGTGGTCTTTGATTCAGAACAAAAAGCACTCTTAGAGGGAAATAACATTCGACTTATCGAAGATACGATTCGTGAATTAAAGGGTTCTGACGGGCAACTTGAGAGTGTCCATTTTGAAGGTGGTGAGATTCTTGAGCGTACGGGAGGTTTTATTACGACAGAATTAAAACACCCGATGCCATTTATTGAGCAACTGGATCTGGAAGTGAGTGAAGCTGGCTTTGTTGTGACGAATATGATGGGACAGACAAATATCCCAGGCATCTATGCTGCTGGTGAAATTACGGGTCCTTCTCAGCTCATCGTCTCTGCCAGTCAAGGTCATATGGCCGGTATTGGTATTATCGCCCAAGCAAGTCAAGCGAATTTTAATCGCATTTAAGGAGAGAATTGAATGAATCATATACACAAATTTAACCAACTAGCATCGCATTACGACTCATCAAATAATATTAAAATGGCTGAGCTCGCAACTGAAGCCATCCGCCCTTTTCTAAATGATGAGCGCTCGGAAAAAGTGGTCGACTTAGGCTGCGGAACCGGCTTAGTCGGCTTGGAATTACTTGAGGACGTGGATTCAATGTTATTTGTGGACGGGTCTGAGAAAATGCTGGAACAAGTCGAGTTGAAACTTGCTGAGAAATCCGCACACAATGCATCGGTTCGCTTGATGGATTTTGAAAAAGGTATTCAACTTCCCGAAAAAGTCGATACGATAATTATGTCACTTGTCTTGCACCACATTCCTAATTATCAAGCATTGTTAGCGTCGCTACTTGAACAGTTGAATGAAGACGGCCGATTATTACTGATTGAAATGGGTAAACAAGGTCATGGACACGGCTTTGACATGAATCAGTTGGCTGAAGAAGTTCAGACAGCAGGCTTTGGGAATGTAGAAGCAGATATGTTCTTTGAAAATCAAGAAAGCTCGCGCTTTTTATTGCGCGCGATGTCAAGTCCATAATCTTGTGTAAAAGTCTCAATGTAGTTATATCATCTGGTCATCATGCACATTACACTTGTAAGAATGTCCGAGCGTTATTTTCCCAATTTTCGTGGAAATCAATTAATATCGAA
>NZ_JBGQQX010000020.1:0-37389 GCF_045528525.1 Ruoffia sp. FAM 26255
AGTGTTTGCCTCCGGCTTCCTTCAGATTCCACCTCACGGTGGACACCCTTGCCTTTAGCTAACAGTTCCTACTGCCAAGTCTGTAGTGGACTTTCACCACCAAGTTATCGCCCATGCCGGGCGCACAAGAAAAACCCGCCTAGAAAAAAATCTAAGCGGGTTCTCTAAAATAGATAATAATAGACTATTATCCGATAAACTCGCATAGATTTATAAATCTATGCGAGCGTGACGAATCAAGCTTCACACAGATGGAGTTGTACTCCACCAGAAGCTTACTGTAAATGGATTCAATTGTAATTGTGTTAAAGAATTCATTTGGATTCGTCCTTTCCTTGGTTATTGTTGATTAAAATATACCATATTTATTTTAATTAACAAGCGTTATACTCATTTATTTTTAATAATTAATTATACCATCCTCAACCACCATCATTTTTCGCAAAAAAAAATACCTTCCTAATCTATAAGAGGTATCTTTCTGCACGTGACAGGGGTATTTAGCTTACTTATTAAATATCTTTGGCCCTTTACGCATATTTTTTATATTATTTTTTGGCTCGGCCATTTTTTTAGATCTTCCGCCACCAACCTGTTTCTTTTTAATAATCTCTAACATTTTCTCTTTTGAATTCATTCTTCCACCGCCTTCATCTTTTCATCTACACACTCTGTTTATATTAAGGGTTTATAGTTTGTTGTTTCATTCGCAGAACTCATCTCGTGACGCCACTGACCTCTGTCTATTTTCACAATGAATCATTTTACCTGATAAATTGTCAAGTAACAACTTTTTATTTAAACGGAATACAGTCTCATCAATTTTTCAATATCTAATTTACCTGGGTCGCTCATATCAACGAAATAAGGTAGCTGCCATTCCTGTGTTTTTGTCGCTTGATTGCTAGTCGGTATATCCCAACTAGGGTAAACTCTTAATGCCATTTTCCCTTTTGTAGAGCTTGAAATGAGGATGCTTTGTCTGAAAAGCTCTTCTTTTGGTAAAATGAATTGGCCAAATTCATTATCACTTTTAAATACCGTAACAACTAATAAATCAGGTGCCGCTGAGTATTTATAAGGTTGGTTTTTATTATTATCATCTTTTTCCCAAATGGCAACAAATTGTCCTACTTTTGTTGGTGTAATATTTGCGACTCTAAAACGGACTGATGTTGATGATACTTTAAAGACACCTGCTCCGTACTTAGCATTTTGTTTCTCTTCTTGGATTGATGAAATCGCAATGCCATTTGGTTTATAAATCTTTTCATTTATATATGATAATGCTGTGTAAAAATCCTTCATTGACACACTTCCTTTACCTCGTTCAGCAGTGATGGTCTATTCTGATTAAACTATTTTGATGTGAATTAATATTACAGACAATAACTTCTATCCGCGATTAAGACATGATTACTAACTTCTTACACGGTAAGTTATCTATGATTTCTCCCACCTATAATAAACAAACGATAATAAGTGTCCATTCATTTTAAATTCATCACCTGCTGTTTCAATATATTGAAATTCATTTTTCTCTAATGTTTTTCGTGATGCTATGTTATTTGTAGTAGTCTTCGCTGATATCTGTCGAATACCTAACTGATTTGTGGTATCTAATAATATCTTCAACGCCTTGTTAGCAATTCCTTTTCCAGTATATGCTTTCCCCACTCTATAGCCGACATGACCAAGCCCCTGTGATTGTTCGATATCAACTAAATTCATTCTTCCAAGAACTACACCTTCTTGATTCATAATTAAATAAAAATAAGATAAACCTTGATCTTGTTCGTCGATTAAAGCTTTGTTTCTTTGTATAAATGTTCTAAGTTATAATAATCATCCCCACGGCTCGGAACCATTTCTTCAAAATAACCTCTGTTTTCAAGTTCAAATTTAAATAGTTTTTCAAAATGTTTCTCTTGTAATTTCACTAACATAATATTTGACATAATTATCTCCAGTTCAATGATTCTAATGTGGTGTACTCATTCAAGATTGCTTCTATCCAATATTTATAGAACTTTTATTGATTGGTCTAGCAAATAAAGCTACTCTCCCTTTGCCTAACACAGTTGTATTAATTCTAACACATAACGAGTATTAGTCCTTTATTTCGTTAAACATTTTTTATAAATCGAAAAATAAATTAATGGAATCAGACAAAAAAATTGTATATATATATATGGAGGTGTTTTTTGATGAAAACTTTACAAACACAATGGTTGTTGGTTATGAATGAGCACAATCAATTGGATGCATCTGAGAAATATAAACTACACATCGGTTTATTAGGCGATATTGGGGAGGAACAGTTTAAACGCGATTGGATTCCTAAATATTTACATAAAGCTGTATATGTATTCCAGGATTTTTGGTTCAAAGTATTTGATCAATATCACCAAATTGATTTCGTTATTTTCAATCACAGGACAATTGAACTTGTTGATATCAAGAATTTTGAAGGGATGATGCATTTTGAAAACGATAAATTTTCCGTCAATAATAATGAAGTACTTCGCAACCCCTTATCCAAAGCGCAGGAACATGTCCGCTTTATTAAAGAGTGGTTATATCGGAATAATTTGCCTGAAGTTCAGATAAATGGAAATTTAATATTTATTAATCAGCATGCTAGTTTAAGTGGTGTACCAAACACTGAGATTAAATGCATAATGCCAAATGAAATACGGAATTACCTTCGTAATATCCAAATTCACCCTCGTTCACATAAATCTGAACGGATTATAAATGCCTTTTTGAAAAATGATTTGGAATGCCCCTACTTGCCGCCAATACTGGATAAAAAGTTGATGCACCGCGGTTGGAAATGTCCTGTTTGCCAATCACGCGAATTCGATAATGGAAATAGACATTTCCTTTGCTCTTGTGGTAGCTCTTTTTCAAAAGAGAAGTTTGCAGTTGAAGAAATTTGTAAATATGGTGTTTTGTATCACCATAAGGATATTTATTTGTCTGAGTTAACTGAGTATTTTGATGGACTATTTAATAAGTCGTTTTTGAATAGCTGTCTTCGCCGAAACTTTACAAAATACGGTAGAGGTTACCAAAACCCACGTAAACTCATTGAGTATTACCAACCTAATAAGATATATCGTTACAAAGATAAAATAGTTAAGTAGTTTTGTGTTCTTGAGAGTTTCTCAAGCGCACGTTTGAGCTGATTTGTGTCCTTGAGAGTTTCTCAAGGACATGTTTGGGCACTTTTGTGTCCCTGAGGATTTCTCAAGCGCACGTTTGACTGCTTTTGTGTCCCTGAGGATTTCTCAAGCGCACGTTTGACTGCTTTTGTGTTCTTGAGAGTTTCTCAAGCGCACGTTTGACTGCTTTTGTGTCCCTGAGAGTTTCTCAAGCGCACGCTTGACTACTTTTGTGTCCCTGAGGATTTCTCAAGGACACAGATCTATATTTCCACAAAAAAAGACACCTTCCAATTGGAAGATGTCTTGAACATATAATATATAAATATTAACGTTTTGAGAATTGTGCACTCTTACGTGCTTTTTTACGTCCTGCTTTTTTACGTTCAACCATACGTGGGTCACGAGTCAGTAGACCTGCTGATTTTAATGTTGGACGGAAGTCAGGATCAACATTTAATAATGCACGAGCGATACCGTGACGGATTGCTCCTGCTTGACCTGAAACTCCACCACCGTGAACATTTACTAAAACGTCGTAGTTACCTAACGTTTCTGTAGCTGCGAATGGTTGTTTCATTACTTCGTGTAAGTGAGGGAATGGGATATATTCTTCAAGTGATTTGTTGTTAATGTTGAATACACCTGTTCCTGGCACTAAACGTACACGAGCTGATGCGTTTTTACGGCGACCTGTACCTAAATATTCTGCTTTAGCCATTTAAATTTTCCCTCCTTAAATTAAGTTTGTGATGTCTAATACTTCTGGTTGTTGAGCAGCATGTCCATGCTCAGCACCACGATAGACGTGTAATTTAGTTAATTGTTTACGTCCTAAACGGTTATCAGGAATCATACCTTTTACAGATAATTCGATTAAACGTTCAGGTTTGTTTTCACGTAAATCACCAGCAGTGTTAGATTTGATTCCACCTGGGTGACCTGAGTGACGGTAGTACATTTTGTCAGTTGCTTTCTTACCTGTTAATGCAACTTTTTCAGCATTGATTACGATTACGAAATCTCCAGTATCTACATGTGGTGTATAAGTTGGTTTGTTTTTACCACGTAAGATTGAAGCCACTACAGTTGATAGACGCCCTAATGGGATATCAGTTGCATCTACAACTACCCAGTTGCGTTCAGTTTCGTTTTTCTTAGCCATATATGTTTGACGCACGTTATTTTCCTCCATTTATAAATCTAGTTGTTTACATTACTATTGAGTTTCCGGGGCTCTATAGTGGTGGTAAACAATACCGTCAGTTATTGTACTATGAAACACCCCAATTAGTCAAGCAAGTTTCGGTAATTATTTTAAATATTCTATGTGGTATACTACAATTAAATATTTGATTGGAGGAAGGCTTATGAAAGCAATGGATAGACGTGAAGAGATCGTATCAATACTGGAAGAAGCAACGGCGCCAATAAAGGCAACAGAGTTGGCAAGTAAATTTGCAGTAAGTAGACAAATTATCGTAGGGGATATTGCCCTACTACGGGCACGGAATATCGAAATTATTGCGACCAATCAAGGTTACCTTCTTGCTTCAGCGATGAAAGCAGCTGCATCTGGCAGATACCGCGGTAAGTTAGCGTGCCTTCATTCTGCCGAGCAAACAGAGGAAGAACTTCAAATTATTGTTGACGCAGGTGGAGCCATTGAAGATGTCGAAGTTGAGCATCCTATATATGGTGTCTTAAAGGCGTCACTTCAGATAAATACGGATGATGACATTCAAGAATTTGTTCAGCAAATGTCGCAGCATGAAGGCGAGCTGTTGAGTACTTTAACGAATGGAATTCATATCCATACCATTACAACCCCTTCAATCAAAGAATTCGAGCAAATTAAAGCGAGTTTGGATGCTACTGGCATCTTACTTTCGGAAAATTAAAAACCGCCTTGAGGCGGTTTTTTTGTCTATTCATGAACACTTGAAACGGTTAATTCTTCAAATTCTGCGTCTTCACTTGTTTCTGGCAAAGCTTCAATCGCTTCTAGAATATTTGCATAGCGGTTAATTAAACGTTGTTGACGTTTGACACCACTCACGGTTGGTTCACGGTCAACTTGCTTTTGTAATTCTCTTTGTAAATCTTCTAATAAATGTTGACGAGCCGTTGCTTCACCTTTGGGTGCATCTTCTATCATTAACATGACTTGGTCTGTACCTAAGCCAAGGATATGTCCTGCTGCCGAATTGTTTCTAGAAATTTGGTCATAAAAATTTTGTAGTTGTGCTTTTGATTTAACATTTCTCTTTTGAAAGCCAAGTTCACAAGCTAAATTTGAATTCGCTTGCCCCTCATAAGTTAATTGTTCCATTTATATATATATCGCTCCTTTTGCTTGGTTTTTTATCTGCTTATTAACATGATAATTTTTCAGCAATTAAATCACGATCAACGACTTCGTCGCTTGTTTCTGGCAAGGCTTCAATCGCATCAATAATTCGATCGTATTTATTAATTAGTCTTTGTTGTCTTTTTACAATATCGGCTGATGGTTCACGTTTCACTAACTTCCCTAATTCAAATTGCAAATCTTCAAGTAAATGTTGCGTCACTGTTGGATTCTCATCGGGTTCATCTGAAGTCAGCAAAATAATTTGTTCTTCATCTAGTGAAATCACATGTCCAATAGCTACGTGACTAATTGATGCCTGGTCATAAAATTTTTGGCTTTGTTTTTTCGAAAAAATAGGTTGAACTGAAAATACTTTTTCGCACGTTAAAGTCGGCTCCGTTAATGGTTCATAAGCTAATTTTGGCATGAACATCACTCCTTTTCTATATCTATAGTATACCCTTCTCTAATAAGAAAATAAAGTTCTTTGATTCAAATAGGTATTTGAATCACCTCTCCCACTTTACAGGTGTCTTGACACCTGGTGTCCAGTTACGATATACTGACGAAAAACTTTCCGAGGAGAATCATTATGACACAACAAAGACAAAGCACCCGCGATTTAGTGATTGCGAGTTTATTAACGGCACTGGGTATTTTAATTCCTATGATTATGCCTATAAAAATTATTTTAGGTCCTGCTTCATACACACTTGGAAGTCATATCCCAATTGTTATGGCTATGTTCCGATCACCAAAGATTGCAGCCATTGTTGCTGTTGGGACTACTTTAGGTTTCGTTGCAGCTGGCTACCCGATCACTATTGTTCTTCGTGCCCTTTCGCATATTATATTCGCGACAGTCGGTGCGCTATATTTGAAGAAACTATCTAACACTTTAGTAAACGTAAAGTTACGAACGATCTTTAGTTTCTTTGTAAATTTAATTCATGCAATCGCCGAAGTGATTGTGGTTTATCTCTTAACTGCAGCTGGCGTGAGCGCAACGTCAGATAATTTTATATTTACTTTAATCATCTTAGTGGGACTAGGAACGTTAATTCACGGGATGGTTGATTTTGAAATCAGTTATCAATTTACTAAGACACTTGAGAAACGCACGCGCTTAAATTTTGCACAAATCGAACTTTAATAAATTTTTTCTGTTATAATGACCAAGAAATATATAGAAGTAGGTGAACATATGACAGATTATGATGTAATCGTTATTGGGGGCGGATCAAGTGGTTTAATGGCAACCATTAACGCTGCTCAACAAGGGGCACGCACTTTATTAATCGAGAAAAATCCTAAATTAGGACGAAAATTGCTTTTATCAGGCGGCGGTCGTTGTAATGTTACGAACCGGACGACACGTGAGGATCTAATCACACACATTCCTGGGAATGGTAAGTTTTTATATAGTGCTTTAAATCAGTTTGATCAGGAAGATATTATCGCATTCTTCAATCAAGCAGGTGTGGAATTAAAAGAGGAAGATCATGGACGCATGTTCCCTGTGACTGACCGTGCCCGGACGATTTTAGATACTTTAGTGGATATTATCAATGACTTAGACGTAACAATTCGCATGAAAGACCCGGTTGATTCATTAATTTATGACCGCGAGACGAAGCGAGTGAAAGGCTTGACGACTGTTGCTGGGGAGACAATCACAGCGAATTCAATTGTACTTGCTGCTGGTGGTCGCGCTTATCCAAAAACGGGTGCAACCGGAGATGCTTATGCTTGGGCGAAAAAAGCTGGCCACTCCATTGAGCGTTTATACCCAACGGAGGCGCCACTCTTATCCGATGACCGAATTATTACGGAAAAATTGCTCCGCGGTGTGTCACTGCGTGATGTGAACGTGACAGTTTGGAATGGGCCGGTGGGTGAAAAAGCCATTGTGAACCATCAAATGGATATGATTTTTACACACTTTGGTTATTCAGGACCCGCCATTCTGCGCTGTAGTGGGCATGTGAACCAATACTTACACGCAACGGGTGAAGAGTTATGTCATTTATCGATTGACTTAGCACCAAATGAAACTTTAGAAGAGATGAAGCAAACCGCTGAAGAAGCGCGTGAAAAGCAATTAACAAACATTCTGAAACAATGGATGCCGGAGCGAATGGCAGAGGTTGTTTGCCTTCTAGCAAATATCGATGCGACAAAACCTTACAAACAACTTGTCCACAGTGAAATGGATGCTTTATGGGAGAAAATTAAAACCTTCCCATTAACGGCAACGGGTTCACAGCCGATTGAAAAAGGCTTTGTGACTGGTGGCGGAGTATCGACAAAAGAAGTTGATCCTAAAACAATGGAATCAAAATTCATGCAAGGTTTATTCTTCTGCGGGGAGTTATTAGATATTAACGGCTATACAGGTGGCTATAATATTACAGCTGCCTTTGTTACTGGTACGATTGCAAGTCAATATGCTGCTTGGGGAAGTTTTGCTTAAAATACTTATTTACACAATCAAAAAAAGCGTCAGGAAGATAAACACTTCCTGGCGCTTTTGCGTTGTTATGATGCATTGTATTACTCAGCAGATTCTTCAGTTGTTGATTCGTCCGAAGATGCTTCTTCTGTAGATTCTTCAGAAGTTTCTGATACTTCTCCAGATTCAACAGGTTCAATACTGTTTGTTGTGTCATTATCTGTTCCAGTTGGATTTGATACGATTAACGTACCGTTAACAATCGTTACTGTCTCTGGTATACCGTTCCACTCACGTAATTCTTCTAAAGTAATTTCGTATAATTCAGCCACTTGTTCTAAAGTTTGGCCAGGTTCTACTTCATGAGTTTCTGGACGGGGATCTGATACAACAATCATATCGCCTTCAACGACTTCGTTTGATTCTAATTCATTCCATTCCATAATTAATTGCTCAGTTGTGTTGTAATCCATTGCAATTGTATAGAGGTTTTCACCTTCCGCAACTTCATGTACTTCTGGAATTAAAGCAGGGTTAGAAACAAATAATTCTGTACCAACTAATAGACTATCATCTTCTAAATTGTTCCAGTTACGTAAACTATCCGCTGAAATGCTATATTGCTCAGCAATACGCCATACGTTGTCACCTGTTTGAACAACATGTGTTTCTGGACGTGCTGCTTCTGGTAAATCAGCTAAGTTAATTGTTCCAGTTTCATCATCAGTTGCTTCTTCATCTTCGCCAGAAGCATCAGATTCTTGTGATGACTCTTCAGTATTTGTTGGTGTTTCTGTCGGTGTTTCTGGGGTTGACTCTGGTGTTGTTTTAACTGGTCCACCTGTTGGCACCACATAAATAACGTCACCAACATCTAACCAATCAGACGTTAAGCCATTCCAAGCACGTAGTTCGTCAACGGTTACACCATATGTTAAAGCGATACTTGATAAGATATCACCTGATTGAACAATATGGGCACCATTTTGTGCATTTGCTTGTGTCCATGCTGGAGGTGCTTGATAGTCAACCGGTCCGTTAGGTACTGAAATTTTATTTCCAGCGATTAGCCAGTCAGTTTCAAGACCGTTCATAGCCATTAATTCTGAAACGCTCACACCGTAAACGGCTGCGATACCTGATAATGTATCGCCAGATTGGATTGTATACGAATTATCATAGCTTTGACCGTAATCATAGCCATAGTCATAATCGTAAGCTGGTGTTGCATTTGAAGGACCATAAAGGACAAGTTGGTCACCAACGTCTATCCAAGTACTTGTTAAGCCATTCCATGCCATTAATTGATCAACTGTCACACCGTACATATAAGCGATACTTTCTAAGTATTCGCCTGCTGATACTGTATGGACACCTGATTGAGCTCCAGTATAGTAACCACCGTTGTCAGTTACGCCACTACCTGATGCCGGAATAGATAAAGTCATTCCAACATCAATCCACTCACTCGTTAGGCCGTTTGCTGCCATAATATCGCCCGCTGTGACACCATATTGTCTTGCGATTCCCCATAGCCACTCACCGTTTTGGACAGTGTGTGTAGATTGAGCTATTGCCGTTGAAACTGGTGCTAACGCAATAGCGGATAATAATAGTAAAGATTTTCCTAATCTTTTAATTTTATTTAATTTCATGTCACTACGCTCCTTCTTGTTCTAATAAGACACTTCAATACCATTCTATCATCAAATTTCTAATCAATAAAGAAATTACAACCGTTTTACAAACTTGTAATTATAAAGAAACAGTTCTTATCCCTTTTATTCGTAAATTTCTCATAATTCGTTTATTTTCATTAAAAAGTTCAACTCATCTTACAAAAACTGTTTTTCCTGAAATATATTTCCTCGGTTTAAAATCTGTATCAATCGGTTCCGTTAAACGGTACCATTTAACTGAACGATTGGACCAACCATGATTGGTAGTCCGAATGATGCCATCAGCATCTTCAATACAATATATAACATTGTGAAAGTCCAAAGCAACACCTGTATAGGCATGTTCAGATAGGTGTTCTCGCTTAAAACCAGCGATAAAGATATCGCCTGCTTGGATTTCATTTCGTTTGATTTCGTGTAATAAGACATTATCTAATTGAAGTAGTAAAGACATCGAACCAAGTCCCGAGCCATAAGGTAAGAAACGCCCCGCTATGAGTGCGCTAAACATAGCACTGGCACTATCGTAACTATCTGGTCCGCAGCGCTTTTCTTTAGATTTTGCATAAGTGACTTTACCTTCATGATCTAAATACCATTGTATAACTGCTGTACGACTAGCCAAAGCTTTACCTCCTTACTTCGTTTTTTAATACTTTTATAATAACATGAATTAGGTTAGTTACCACAAATTTACTATCCACCCGTATTATAATGCCATAAGAATATTATCTTATTCTACTTTGAAAGCGGTCTATTTTTATTTACATTAACTTTACATATTCTTTACATAAATTTTATAGATAAAGAATTAAAATATGCTATATTTGTTTTGTTATCTATTATTTTTATAAAGAATTATTACTTCGAAAGGAACCTTTTTAAATGATTCATTTCATGCCTCAAAACGAGTCTGACTTTCCTATTAACTATTATTTGGAGAAAGCGACTGAATTAGATCATAGTGCCCTCAGTCAATTAGAAATTATATATGTAATGACGATTCGTCACTTAAACTCCACCTTTGGAAGTTTAATCATAGACCGAAGTGGTCAGTTTTATAAAAGTAAATGGTCTACAACCCGTTTAACAGAAGAGTTTTTCTCAACATTTGGTTATAACTATCAAAGATGGTCACAATTTCTAAAGTCTACATTCAATCGACCAAGAACGATTTTTCCATATGTAAATAAAAATATGGTGTTTATTCGTCTAAGAAATCCTGAAAATAAGCATTCGGACTGGGTAAATATCACATTCATAAATGATTTACATATCCGGACACAAAAAGACGACCCAGTAAAAATCCAGTCGATTCAATTTATGTTTGACTTGGCTAACTATTCAAAACTAACTATTTCACTTAACAATCGGCTATCACTAGTAATGTCACAAATCGGCTACGCTTTTCAGCTCGTAAACTTTTGGTATGATTTCCAAGTCGAGATGAATGAAAAGGATTTAATCTTTGAACCCACTCAATTACAAACCTATATTGGTAATCCTGCTTTCAAGATTTTCACCAAGACACGCGTCCCTTACAAAGACCGTTTGAAAGCTAGGATAGATTTGGCTCAATTCATAAAATACAATCAAATACACGACTACTTAAAATCCACAACTCAGCGAAAGCATGAGACTTATCGTACTCGCTTGTCTTTTGCACACATGCATCAACAATTATTTAAACCTTCTATTAGAAATAAAATTAGATAGAAAAATAGCTAACTTTCTTGTCTGAAAGTTAGCTATTTATTGATTACTCGTTACTGTCCTCAGCTTCTAATTTATCACTTAATTGGATAATGTATTCAGAGAATTCTTCAGCAGTTTCCGGATGCTCTAAGCCATATTCAAGACTCATCTTCATATAGCCAATCTTATTTCCAACGTCATAGCGTTTCCCTTCAACTTTTTTTGCAAAGACTCTTTGCGTTTTATTTAGTTGATCAATGGCGTCAGTCAATTGCAATTCATCGTCGACACCGGGTGCTATCTTTTCTAATATATCGAAAATTTCAGGTGTTAGAATGTAACGTCCCGCGATAGCTAAGTTACTTGGTGCTTCTTCGGCTGCTGGTTTTTCAACAAAGCGAGACACACTGTAAACTGTATCGTCTTTATCGTCTTGGCGGTCCACTTTGATCATGCCGTATTTGGACGTTAATTCGTCTGGCACTTCCACGACTGCTAAGTTCGCTGATCTATTTTTGTCATATAAATCCATCAATTGCTTCGTCACTGGTACTTCACTATGCATAATGTTGTCGCCTAACATCACGACAAATGGCTCATCATTAACAAAGGCACGTGCGTGTCCGATAGCATCTCCTAGTCCTTTTGGATAGGATTGACGCACAAAGAATAAGTTTTCTTTTGTGGTATCTTTGACAATTTTTAATAAAGCGTCTTTTCCTTTGCTTTCTAAATTGTCTTCTAACTCAGGATTTGAATCGAAATGATCCTCAATTGAACGTTTATGTTTACCAGTAATGATTAAAACTTCTTCAATCCCAGAAGCAAAGGCTTCTTCAACAATAAATTGAATAATGGGTTTATCGACAATCGGTAATAATTCCTTCGGTTGTGCTTTTGTCGCTGGCAGAAAGCCCGTTCCATAACCGGCTGCGGGAATGACTGCTTTACGAATTTTCGACATATTCAAACCTCCTCTTTCTCATACAGATATAGTATATCTAATTTGATTTTAGTTTACCACCGGTTCGGTGGTGTTTATATAATTTTATATAGAAGTACAGATAACTCAACAATCAAATCATTTTCTGTTATAATATCCAAGATATAATGAATAGAGGAGAAACACATGGAGATATATAACAAATTACTAAATAAAGAAGCAAAGCTAGCTGTGATTGGCTTAGGCTATGTTGGTATGCCCATCGCAATTTCTTTCGCAAAACAAATTGATACAATTGGGTATGATTACAATCCTAAGAAAATCGAACTTTATAAAGAAGGCGTGGACCCAACTAAAGAAGTTGGTGATGACGCGATTAAAGAAACGGATTTAGAATTTACGAATGATGCTGCTAAATTAAAAGAGGCTTGTTTCTTAATCGTCTCAGTTCCGACACCGATAAATCATGACAAAACGCCTGATTTAACGCCTGTGACAAGTGCAACCCGCACGATTGGACACAACCTTTCTAAAGGGTCTATCGTCGTTTATGAGTCAACTGTGTACCCTGGCGTGACTGAAGATGTCTGTATTTCAATTCTTGAAGAAGAGTCTGGTTTAACACATGGTGTGGATTTTGTTGTTGGATACTCACCTGAGCGAATTAATCCAGGAGATAAGGTCCATACACTTGAAACCATTACAAAAATCGTCTCATCATCGATTCCAGAGTATTTAGATGAAATCGGAAAAGTGTATGAGATCGTTGTTAAAGCGGGTGTGCATAAAGCCCCTAGTATTAAAGTCGCTGAAGCTGCGAAAGTGGTTGAGAATTCACAACGCGATATTAATATTGCTTTTATGAACGAATTAGCTCTTGCTTTTGACCGTATGGGTATTGATTCTAAAGACGTTATTGATGCAATGAATACAAAATGGAACGCCCTCGGCTTCACCCCTGGACTAGTCGGTGGACACTGTATTGGCGTGGATCCATATTACTTTGTATATCAGGCTGAGAACTTAGGCTACCACAGTCAAATTATTTCAAACGGTCGCCAAATTAATGATGGCATGGGTGAATTTATTGCCGATAAACTAATTAAAGAATTAATCCGTACGGGTAAAACACCCATTGATTCTAACGTAGTTATCCTTGGTTTAACGTTTAAGGAACATACTCCGGATACACGTAATTCAAAAGTGAATGACATTATTATACGCCTCCGTGAATATGATATTAACCCTACAATTGTAGATCCATGGGCGAGCGCGGAAGATGCTCAAGCTGAGTATGGTGTATCATTAACTGATTTAGCTGACGTTAAGGATGCTGACGCCATTCTTTTAGCTGTTGGACATGATAAATTCAAAGCTCTTTCTTTTGAAGAAATCACTGCCCTTTTTAATCAAGATTTAGCAAATGATAAACGCATCATTTTAGATGTGAAAAGTATCTTAAATAAAGAAGATTTTACTGAAGCTGGCTACAGTTTCTGGCGCTTATAATAATATTAAAATCCAGTGCATTTTGCGCTGGTTTTTTTTTTGCATTTTTCCAAATTTTATAATTGTGTTCTCTGGTATGTTCGTCTTATTCATTATTTTTATATAGATAAATTGATATATTACCAAGTAAAACAATATCATTTTATTGAGGCGTTTTACTTTATATTTACATCATTTTTGTTTTATACTTTAACTATAGAACATTTTAAAAAATAGAAAGGAAGTTGTTTTATGGTTAAGAAATACGTTTATGGGGTTTACCCTACAGTCGTTGAAGCAGAAGATGCAGTCGCACATGTTATTAATCAAGGCGTTCCTCGCGATAGCGTCGCTCTAGTTGGATCGCAAGCACATGCATATGATGGCGAAGCAGAATTTATCTCTTATGGTGAATTGTTGGACGAGCAACATGAAGACAATCGTGGATTCTTTGCAAAATTATTTGGCTGGGACGATGACGACAACGATGAAGAATTTGAAAACGTTGATTTAACACAATACGAAGACTCATTAAGTCGCGATGAACTATTAGTGTTAGTTGACCAAGAATTTGAAAGTCAACTTCCTGCCTTTAATATAACTGAAACACGTGAAGTAAGAACAGATGACTATGTTTCTGATACGACGGCAACTGATACAGTCAATACTGAAACTGCAGCATTCTCTGGAGCAGTAGGAACATCAGCTGGTTTATCAGAAGATACACCTGAAACGACTGAACCAGATCATGATTACGACGATGTGAATGTTGAAGATAACGACTATGAACCACATATTGTTGGTGAAGAAACTCATATCGAAGCTCATGGTGAGCCAGTCGGAGAATTCGCTCCTGATGCTGATACAGAAACTGATACTGAAACAGAACGTATTCGCCTACATGAAGAACAGGTCCGCGCTGAAACGCGCGAAAAAGATTTAGGTAATGTCTCAATTACGAAAGAAGTCGTTGAAGACACTGAAACGATTGAAGTTCCAGTTGAACGCGAAGAGATTCATATTCGCCACTCAGCACCATCGGACACTACTGAAAGTGTTGCTGACGGAGATGCTTTCCAAGAAGAAGAAATTGTTATCCCAGTTTCTGAAGAAGAAGTTGTTGTAGACAAAGACACAGTAGTTACAGACGAAGTTGAAGTTGAGAAAACAACTCATACTGATCGTGAAACTGTAACAGAAACGACACGTCATGAAGAATTAGAAGTTGATGACGAAACTGGTCGTGTCAATGACGAAGATACTAGATTATAATAGTGTATTTGAAACTATTTAAGATGAAAGTCGAGGGGCTCAGTGCTCCTCGGCTTTTTTTGTTTAGGAAAAATGTGGTTGGGTGTGGAATCGAGCACTCGAATCTTTTTCGAATGATCGTTTAGTTGGAATCGAGCACTCGAATCTTTTTCGAATGATCGTTTTGCCGGAATCGAGCACTCGAATCTTTTTCGAATGATCGTTTAGCCGGAATCGAGCACTCGAATTTTTTTCGAATGCGTGTTTCCGAATTTATACTGGCACTATGAACTTGGACAGACAGAGACATGCCCGTTTCATTCGTGGACCACCTATATTTCTCGCGCATTAACCCTAGACAATGTTGGAGAATAGTCAAAATTTTCTAGACAATAGCTCACTGTTAGATATTTTTAGTGGAATGAACAAAAAAGAACTTATCCTACAACAACTTCTCAAATCTAGTTGCTGCAGAATAAGTTCCTCTATTTATTTCTTGAATTGACCTAAGACTTTACTAATATTACTTTTACTCGCTTGGAACACGTCGCGTTCAAGATACTTGCGCATGTATTTCAAAGTATCTTTCGCATCATTGACCACAAACTCAAATAATTGTCCCTCATCAGTCGCGATTGTAAATCCGCGGACATAACGCCCGCCGAATAACATTTGCACGAAGATATTTTCAACAGAGGTCCAAGGAATTTGAATAAAGCCTGGACCTTTTTCTGAGCGAAACTCAATGCCCTTCTCACCCATTAAAAATATACCAGATTTGGGAATAATTGGATTCAACATTGCGTTGGCACGTGTAGTATATTCCACCGTTGCATTTAAAAAATCAACTGACATTTAAAATTAACCCATAATTCCAACAGAATATAACGCAATACCTAGAACAAAGATTCCTCCAATAATTGCGATTGGGCTTACTTTCTTGCGGAGTAGCCAGATACATGCGAATGTTAGAATTAGTGGCATAAGTCCTGGTAATAGTTCATTTAATACATCATTCAAGGTCATCGTCGTTTCAGTCGCGACGTTCGCTCCTGATTGGACTTGTAAAATGAGATCCCGAATCGTGTCAACGGACAAAGCATTGCTGTTCGCTTGGTCCGTCAATGCTTGGAAATCGACCATTGTATCCTGGCTATTTTCCACTTGAGATAGCACTAAGGGGAAGTTCATAGTTGTCCATCTTGGCACTAACACTCCCATAATAAACATTCCTAGAATTGATGCCCCTTGAGTGATTTTTTGTAAAATACCTCCACTCAAGTCTTTCGTGATTTCATTCCCTGATCTATAACCTAATTCTTGTGTGTACCATAAGAATAGGATACGGATAATATTCCACGCTAGGAAGAAAATAATTGGTCCAAAAATACTTTCCGATAAAGCGAGCGACGCCGCAAAAGCACCTAATACTGGTCTTAATGTTCCCCAGAATACCGGGTCTCCCACTCCCGCCAGAGGTCCCATCATCCCAACTTTCACACCTTGAATTGCTTGGTCATCAATGTCTGTTCCGTTTGCTTTTTCTTCTTCTAAAGCAAGTACGACCCCAGCAATTGGCGCTTGTAAGTACGGATGAGTATTAATGAATTCTAAGTGACGTTGAAGTGCAGCACTTCTATCTTCTTTTGTTGTATATAATTTTCGAATCGCAGGAATTAAGGCGTATACCCAACCAACGTTATGCATCCGCTCAAAGTTCCAACATGCTTGTATAAAAGTCATTCGCCATGACACGCGCATCCGATCCGCTTTTGTTAATGTTATACGTTCTTTTCTTACTTCTTCAGTCATTTTATACCCTCCTATCTAATAATCTTCTAAAATGTCATCTAAAGCAGCTTCGACTGAATTTCCACCGCCACCACCTGAATTAGCGTTAAACTGTGGTGCAATTGAGATGTAAACTAAAGCGATACTTAAACCAATAATACCCATCGCAATTAAATTCAGTTCAGTAACTGCTGCTAAAGCAAATCCCATGAAGAAAAATGGCCATGAACTTTTCGACGCCATCATATTAATAACCATTGCGTAACCTACCGCAACAATCATTCCACCGGCAACATTCAATCCACCAGTAATAACATCTGGAATGGCATTTAAGGCAGCTGTTACAGTTTGAGCTGAAACCATTAAAATTAAACCAGCCGGAACCGCAACACGTAAACCTTGTAACATTAAAGCTAGGATGTTCGCAGATGCTACACCATTAATATCTCCTTCTTCTGCTTTACGGTCAGCATAATGAGATAATCCTACCGCAACCGTTCTAATAAAGATAGTTAACACTTGCCCAGCAATTGCTAATGGAATCGCCACCGCAATCCCCTCACCCATTGAAGCTCCTTGGACTAATACTAATATCCCAGAAACAACACCGGCTAAAGCAGCATCGGGTGCCATCGCTGCACCAATGTTCATCCAGCCTAAGGCAATCAGTTGTAATTGCCCTCCTAATAAAAGTCCTTCAGCTAGATTACCTGTAATAAGTCCGATTAACGTACACGTAATAATAGGTTGATGTAATTGGAACTCATCCAGAACACTTTCAAATCCTGCAAAAAGCGCCACTATAATAATAAGGACAACTTGAATTATTGTAATGTCTGTCATTTTGAATCCTCCTTAATCTATATTAAATTTTGTTTTTTAAGTAGCCGTTCAAGATTTTGAGCTGAATCCGCCGGCACTTTACGTACATCGAATTTTACGCCTTTATCTTTTAGCTCCATAATTGTCTTCACGTCATCATCGTCAACGGAAACTGAGTTATTAATCATGACTTTTCCTTTTGTATGTGCCATGGATCCTAAGTTCACTTCATCAATTTCAACGCCTTGATTAATTGCTTCCAACACATCTTGTGGCGTTTCAAATAATAGAAGCGCTCTTGTACCACCAAATCGCGGATCTTCATTGATTTCTGCTAATTTAGCAATCGGAATAACGTTCGCCCGAATTCCTGGAGGCGCCGCTTGTTTAATTAACGTCTTACGCATCTCGTCATTGGCCACCTTATCCGATACAACGATGATTCGGGTTGGATTCACACTTTTTACCCAACCGGTCGCCACTTGTCCGTGTAATAGACGAGTATCAACTCTCGCCAAGACGTATTTTATCTGACCATCACCAATCACTGTCCCTGGATCTAATTGCGCTGCCCCGCCTGATTCAGAAACAACTCCCGCTTCTATTTCAGGGGTTAACTCATCGGGTCGAACGCGAATACCACTTTGCTCCTGACCAAGAATGTGTGTCGCAACTTCGTGTGCTTTCTCCATTCCCATCCGTGTTCCTAAAGCTTCAAGTAGCATCGGCAAATTCATTCCAGACACAATCGCAGCCCTTTCTGACATCTCCTCAAACAAAATATTCGCTTGATTAAACGGTGTCCCTCCCCAAAGGTCGACTAAGAATAAAATCTCTGCGTCTGAACTAAATGACGAAATAGCTGTCTCCAACTTCGCTTTCAAATCTTCCGGCCCTTCCTCTGGCATAAAAGTCACAGTTTTAATCTGATCCTGCTCTCCAAAAATCATCTGTGCTGATTGTAATAGTCCTTCAGCAAACTTTCCATGACTCGCCAAAATAATACTTACCATCTTTCTTCCTCCTCTACTCAATAATGCATTTCATAGAAATTATACCACTCAGTGTAAACGGTTACAAATGAAAGCAAGCGATTTGTTAATACTTATTCATAATAAGTTGGTGGAGTTCGGTTGGAAATGAGTGGGGTTGACTGGGTAGACTGTTTAAATTGTAGAATCGAGCATTCGTATTTTTTTCGAATGATCGTTTAGCCGGAATCGAGCACTCGAATCTTTTTCGAATGATCGTTTAGCCGGAATCGAGCACTCGGATTTTTTTCGAATGATCGTTTAGCCGGAATCAAGCACTCGAATTTTTTTCGAATGATCGTTTAGTCGGAATCGAGCATTCGAATCTATCTCGAATGCATGTTTAGCCGGATATAATGGTCCTATGAACGTGGACAATCAGAGACATTCCCGTTTCATTCGTGGACTCAGGTTATTTCTGTCATAATAATCGTAGACAGAGTCGTAGATTAATAAATATTTTGTAGACAATCCGAAATCGGGCACTCGAATCTTTTTTGAACACGCGTTTCCGAATTTTCCCATCAAAAAAAGCCACCTACTCTAAAAAGTAGATAGCTTCCTTCAATCTATTTGTATAAACTCTCGCCGTTAGTCGAGATGACTTCTTTATACCAATCGAATGACTTTTTCTTGTAGCGGTTTAATGTTCCCGATCCGTCGTCATTGCGGTCTACGTAGATAAAGCCGTAACGTTTACTTAGTTGAGCTGTTGAAGCTGAAACTAAGTCGATACAACCCCAAGTTGTGTAACCCATTAAGTCCACACCATCTTTGACAGCCTCACCTACTTGTTGTAAATGCTGTTTCAGATAGTTGATGCGGTAATCATCTTCTACAGTCAGTTCACCGTCAGCACCTTCAACGAGCTCATCTTTCGCTCCAAGACCATTTTCCACGATGAATAGTGGTTTTTGATATCGATTCCAGAAATCATTCAATACAATTCGTAAGCCGACTGGGTCAATTTGCCAACCCCATTCAGAACTTTCTAAGTGAGGGTTATTAATCCCGCCAATAATGTTTCCTTCGCCAGAATTGTATTCTTCCGGGTTCTCAGCCATGACCGCACTCATATAGTAACTAAATGAGATAAAGTCTACGGTATTTTCTTTTAGTAATTCAGCATCCCCTTCAGCAAATTCAATGTTAATAATTTTCTCTTTGAAAAAGCGTTTGGCGTAACCAGGATACTCACCGCGAACATGGATATCTGAGAATAAGTAGTTATTATTTTCAAAATGTCTTGCCGCTAACACGTCTTCAGGTTTAGGCGTCATTGCATAAGCAGGCATCGCTAGAACCATGCACCCAATTTGGAAATCTGGGTTAATTTCATGGGCAATTTTAGTTGCCGATGCACTCGCTACTAACTCATGATGCACGGCTTGATACAAGTCTTGCTCTGATAATTCTTCTTTCGGTGTGCTAATTCCACCACTCATAAATGGCGCATGCAATACCGAGTTAATTTCGTTAAATGTTAGCCAGTATTTTACCTTGTCTTTGTAGCGGTTGAAAACTGTTGTCACATAACGTTCGTAGAAGCCGATTAAATCACGACTCGCCCATCCATTATACTCACGTGATAAGTGAAGCGGTGTTTCATAATGCGATAGCGTCACTAAAGGTTCGATACCGTATTTTAGACATTCATCGAAGACCGCATCATAAAAAGCTAGACCCGCCTCATTCGGCTCTGTCTCGTCCCCTTTAGGGAAAATACGTGACCAAGCAATCGACGTACGATACGTCTTAAAGCCCATCTCTGCGAATAATTTGATATCTTCTTTATAGCGGTGATAGAAATCAATCCCAACTAATTTCAAGTTATCTTCTGTTGGTTCCTCTGTTGGCGGTGTCGTGATACCATTAGGCATCACATCTTGAACGCTCAACCCTTTACCGTCTTCATTATAGGCACCTTCATATTGGTTCGCCGCTGTTGCGCCACCCCATAAAAATCCTTCTGGAAAAACTGTTTCAGTCATTTATTAACTCTCCTTTTTTAAATTAAGTCAAAATGCTTGAAAGCATTATATAAGCCGTCATCTTCAGTTGCATCTGTCACATAATCAGCCATGGCTTTGATGCCATCGCCACCACTACCCATCGCAACACCTACGCCGCAAAACTCAAGCATAGGTATATCAATATTCGCGTCGCCAAAGGCAAATGTGTCTTGACGGTCAACACCTTTTTCTTTCAATAAGAAATCAAGGGCCGTTTGTTTATTAATTCCAGCTAAAGCAATGTCCCCAAATAAAGCTTTCTCACCGCGACCGCCCCATGTTCCAACTTTAAAATCTGAAAATTCAGCTTTTGCATCTTTAAAATCTTGGTAGCTATCTAGAATAAAACTTACCTTGTTAATATCAGAACGCTCTAAACTTTCACCGAATAACATCTCTGGAAAAGCTTTACGAACAGTCATTGAATTATCTTCTTTGCCTTTATAAGCGATATAATCTTTCATAGTCTGCAGTCCGCGTTCTTCAAACTTCCCACTTGCATATAAACCACTATTTGCTTCAAGGTAGAATTCTAAACCACGTTCATGTAACCAATTAACAATACGATTGGTATCTTCAGCGGTTAGAGTACGGTGTGCGAGCACGTCGCTGTCACTTTCGATATAATTGCCATTACCACCTATATAACCGTCAAAGCCGATGTCTTGAATCTCTTGATACATCTCTGCCTTACTACGGCCAGTGACTGTATACACTTTATGCCCCTTCGCTTGGGCCGCTTTAATTGCTTTGACTGCAGAGTCCGGTAAGTGGTTTTCATACGTCACTAATGTCCCATCTACATCTAAAAAAATATATTTGCTCACAAAATTCTCCTTATTGTCCGGGATTGATACTCTCAACCAGATCAAATTCCCCATCTTTATAGTCGTACACTAAGATACAGCAATTTAAAAAGCTCGGACGAATGTCTTCTGCTTTGCGCCATTTTAAATAAAATGCATACAAAGCACCTCCATGACTCACCGCTAAAACATTCCCATCTCGATGTTGTTTCATCAACTCTGTTAAAGTTTCAGACATGCGCTCCTCAACTTCAGTCACTGATTCACCACCATATGTCTTGAAGTAATCCCCATAACTTTCTTGCCCTTCTTGAGCGGGTGGATTCAAGTATTCTGGAGACCCTTCATAGATACCAAAGTTCCATTCTTTTAAACCTTTCAGACGCGTATAAGCCTCATCTGGCTTCACGATTTCTAATGTATCAGACGCACGCTCTTGGGTTGATGAATAAAGACCCGAAAAGGAAAGTGACTCACTCTCGAAATACTTTTTAGCCTCTTCGGCTTGTGATTTACCTAAGTCTATTAGTGGTGAATCGCAGGCTCCTTGAATTCGTTTTAACTCATTGAATAAAGTTTGACCATGCCGCATTAAATATAATCGTGACATATCCTCTCTCCTTTACAAAAATCGATCTAAATTAACCTTTCGTATAATCTAAGTCCTCTCCATTTGACTCAATTACTTGTTTATACCAGTCAAAAGATTTTTTCTTAGATCGTTCTAAAGTTCCATTTCCTTCATTATCACGGTCAACGTAGATGAAGCCGTAGCGTTTCTTCATTTCTCCCGTACCTGCTGACACTAAATCAATGACACCCCAAGTTGTGTAACCAAGTAAATCAACGCCGTCTAATTCAACGGCTTCTTTCATTGTCTCCACGTGTTGTTTTAAGTAGTCGATTCGGTAATCATCTACAATTTCCCCATTTTCGTTTGGTGTATCAACGGCACCTAAACCATTTTCTACGACGAATAAAGGTTTTTGGTAACGGTCATATAATTCGTTCATCGTAATTCGGAAACCGATGGGATCAATTTGCCAACCCCACTCGCTTGCTTCAAGATATGGGTTCTTAACTGATGCAAAGATGTTTCCAGCAGTCTTCTCGTTCACTTTTGGATCGGCAGAAGACACACGCGAAGAGTAATAAGAGAATGATATAAAGTCTACTGTATGCTCTTTTAATAATTCCTTATCGCCTGCTTCGAATGGAATTTCAATGCCTTCACGCTCTAATTGTTTCAAAGCGTAAGCTGGATATTCCCCGCGTGACTGTACATCGATAAAGAAATAGTTCTCCTGGTTATCCATTTGTGCTTGGCGAACATCTGCTGGGTTTGGTGTATTTGGATAATATTGTCCGGCCGCGATCATACAGCCAACCATGTTGTCTGGATCTACTTCATGGGCAACTTTAGTGGCAATTGCACTTGCGAGTAGTTCATGGTGCGCTGCTGTATACATTACTTGTTCTCGATTCTCACCCTCTTCAAAGACAAGGCCTGCTCCCATGAAAGGTGCGTGTAAGATCATATTAATCTCGTTGAATGTTAGCCAATATTTAACTTTGCCTTTATAACGGTTAAACAACACCGTCACTAAATGCTCATAGAAATCAACCACTTTACGGCTTCTCCAACCACCATATTCTTTTATTAAATGAATTGGCATATCGAAATGAGTAATTGTCACAAGCGGTTCAATGTTGTATTTAAGTAATTCATCGATTAATTCTTCATAGAATTTAAGCCCTGCTTCATTTGGCTCTTGCTCGTCACCTTTAGGGAAGATACGTGTCCAAGCAATACTAAAGCGGTATGTCTTCAAGCCCATCTCGGCAAATAAAGCAATATCCTCTTTAAAATGATGGTACATATCAATCGCTTCTTTAGCTGGATAAAAATGAGCATCATCAAACTCTAAATGCTTCATTTGCCCGGTAATAATTGGTCCACGGTCTTCTCCAATTGGAACAACATCCACATTGGCTAAACCACGCCCACCTTCATCATATCCACCCTCACATTGGT
The DNA here is from genome assembly GCF_045528525.1 of Ruoffia sp. FAM 26255. Lineage (NCBI taxonomy): Bacteria > Bacillati > Bacillota > Bacilli > Lactobacillales > Aerococcaceae > Ruoffia > Ruoffia sp. FAM 26255. The sequence continues at coordinate 23,526 of NZ_JBGQQX010000020.1, forward strand.
TCGCAGCAGTTGCGCCTCCCCATAAGAAATCATCTCTAAATCCCATTTCCATTCCTCCTTGTTGTCTTTGTAACCCTACAATGCCATTGTAACTGTTTCAGTTGTCACTCTCTACTATTTGCCTTTTATTGAAATGTCTTACACATCCACTCACGAATAAATGAGTGGTTTTGTGTAAGACTGACACATCTAAGTGAATTTAAATTATTTTACTGTTGTGAACAAGTAGTCACCTTGTTGAATTTCAGAATCATTCGTTACTAAAACATCTGAATAATTTCCAGTATTAGTCACAACAATCGGTGTAACAGTTTCATAGCCAGCTTCTTTAATTAAATCGATATCGAAACGAACTAGCTCTTGTCCTGCTTCAACTTGCTGATTGTTTTCAACAAGTTTTTCGAATCCTTTTCCATCTAAATTGACAGTGTCTAGACCAATATGAATGAGTATCTCTGCCCCATTCTCTGTTGTTAAACCAATCGCGTGACCTGTTGGGAATATAGTAGTTACAGTCGCATTTACTGGTGCATAAACAACGCCTTCTGTTGGTTCAACCGCAATTCCTTTACCCATTGCCCCGCTTGCAAACACTTCATCTGGTGCTTCACTCAATGGCATTGCCTGACCAGTAATTGGGCTAGCAATAATTTCTTGAGCTGCTAAACCATCATCTGTTGTGGTCTCATCGATTAGACTCGTATTACTTGTATCATTTAAAGCAACGCCATTCGTTGTTGCTACATCCACTTCATCTTCATACAATTTAGGAACTTTTGTAAACATTGTTAATACAAACCCACTTAAAAGAGCCACAGCAATATTGATTAAGTACATCCATAAACTACGTGTATCAACGCCTGATGGGTCAATATAAGCAGGAATTGAAAATACCCCTAAACCAGCCATGTTGTACATCATTGTACCGGTAATTCCAATAAAGGCACCTTGAATCCCCCCACCAATACACGAGATAATAAATGGTGTACGCATTGGTAATGAGAATCCGTAGATCGCAGGTTCTGTTACCCCGAAAGCTGCAGAGATAATTGCTGGAACAGATAGTTGCTTCACTTTTGCTTCTTTAGTCTTAAAGTAAATCGCAATCATAACACCCATTTGTGCGAAACTAACCGCGTTGATAACCGCGCCAATATTTGACATCCCACTTTGAGCAACTTGTAAGATCATAATGGGTACAAGTCCCCAGTGAAGTCCAAATAATACTAATACTTGCCATGCAGCACCTAATACTACACCAAATAGAATTGGGCTAAAGCCATTCAAGGCAATAAAAGCCGCGCCAATTAAGTCAGATAACCAAGTCGCCACAGGGCCAAATACTAACATCGATAACGGAACACTTAATAACAGAGTAAAGAATGGTGTAAAGAATGTTTTAATAGTATCTGGCAAGCGTTTCGCGAACCACTTCTCAAATCTTGAGGCAATAAATATCGCAAAGATAGCTGGAATAACTGTTGAATAGTAGCCACCTGGTGGTAAGATAATTGGAATTCCAAAGAAGGTAGATGTTATTTGAGATTCAATAACCGTTCCTTCGAATAACGTATAAAGCACAGGTAATTCAGCTAAGTTAGTTAACGTTGGATATAACATCGCGCCAATCACGGCCATCGCAGTAAACTGATTCATCTTGAACCGTTTCGCTGCTGTTAATGCAATCATAAACGGCAAGAATTGGAAGAATCCGTCCCCTGCAGCATTTAATAAGGCATAAGCACCATTGGCTTCAGTCATACCTAACGCACCCAAAATAGCTACGACACCTTTTAAAATACCGGCTGCAGACATAGGTCCTAAAAATGGTTGGAATAAACCAGACATCAAATCAATAAATTGATCGAATAAATTCCCTTTAGGTCCATCATCTTCTGTACTTGCTTCGCCACCAATATCTGAATTATTAATGACGGCATTATACACATCGGGTACGTGATTACCGATAACAACTTGGTATTGTCCCCCACTTTGAACAACCGTCACGACACCATCACGTTTCTTTAAGTATTCTGTATCAGCCTTACTCTCATCTTTCAAACGGAATCTTAGTCGTGTAATACAGTGTCTTAAGTCGCGGACATTCTCTTCTCCACCTACATGGGCCACGATATCTTTTGCTAGTTCATCATAATTTTTTGCCATTTTTTCTTCCTCCTTATTTTTAAAGCATTGATTGCCTCTTTACCTGTATATTATTTAGTTTTATTTTTTGATGTTCCTCCTTTTCATCGAATTTGATCAAAAGAAAAAACCTAAATAGATAATACGAATTAGACAACACTCAGCCCACAAAATGGGGGTGTGCATTCATACTATCTATTTAGGTTTTGCCTGCTTGACCAGTAACAATCCTAAAGTAGATTGAATTATTTAGTTGTTAATTTCTGAATGTGTATGGTTAAGTACACTTGTTCTTCTCGACCCACTGGGAAATCATATGTCGATTCGATGTACTGTTTGATTTTTTCAGAACATTTAAATGATTCAGGGTAAGTATCTCTAACTTGTTCGAATAAGAATGAATCATTCGATCCTTGTTGTAACTTAGAATTCACTCTTTGAGCGAAATATTGAAGGTGTGTAACAAAGCGTTGATACGCAAAGGAATCTTCATCAAAGTCATAGCCGAAATGCAAACGAACGATATTTAAAACACCTTGTACAATTTTTAGCACACGCATCGTTTGTTCCATCCTATGCCCTTCTTTTTGAGCATTAATTAGATACAAAGCGATTGCTGATGCTTCAGTATCAACTAAGCGAATACCGGTCCGTTCTTCGATGATATCTAGTGCTTGAACTCCAATTTGATATTCTGCTTTATAAAGTCGTCTAACTTCCCATGCTAAAGGATTTGTTAGCGGCATATTTTCTTTTTGTCTCTCAATTGCATAATGCAAATGATCCCCTAAAGTAATGTAAACATGACTTTCAAAGTCTTGTTTTAACTTCTCTTCGGCTAACCTTACAATTATAAAAACAGTGTCTATCTCTTCCGTCGTTAATTCATTGAATATATCCGCAAACATCGAATCGTCATCTTTTAGTATAAATGTTTTTTGAATCTTTTCTTCATCAATGGGATCACCGACCTTACCTTGAAAAGCAATGCCTCGTCCCATGACGATTAATTCATCTTTGTTCTTATTACTTGTTTGAACAACATTATTATTTAGAATTTTTTGTATCCGCATAAGTTCATAAGCAATCCTTTCCAAAAATAAAAACCTAAACATACGCAAATAAAAGTGGGCACTTCGCCATTCATCTTTCACTTACATATATTTAGGTTTTGCCTGCAAATTCAGTAACAATCCTTTTAAAGTTATTATACCTATACTACCTCAAAATGCAAGCGTTTTTACAAACTTTTATTAACAATTGCTTTCATAAACAAATCCCCCACCCAGTCTCAAGACCAAGTGGAGGTATCGTGTAAAAATTTAATAGAGTCATGTATTGAATTTAGTTTTTCTTTGTTTTCTTGCGATCTTTTCTCAGTAAATACCAGCCGTAAAAGACAAATGTTACTCCGGTAATGATAGTTGGAATATTATTTTCCACGGTTGTACTTAGACAGATGATTGCGAAACCTACAGCAACAATTGCTGTTTTCCATTTTGAATCCATATTAATTCACAGACTCAATCGTTGTGTCGTCTACTTTCACTCGATTGGCTGCAATGACAAACGGTGCATAGATGAAGAATGCCACGACAATATTAAAGAGTGATAGGACAGCTACTCCAAAACTACCACCGGTAGCAAGGAATGCGTATAGTCCTGGAGGTGTAATCCAAGGAACTGTTAAGAATACTGGCGGAACCCATCCCCATGAAGTTACAAGATAAGCAATCGTAACTAAGATTGGTGGTGTAATTAACCAAGGAATTGCAAATTGTGGGTTTAATACAACCGGCATACCGAAGATGACCGGTTCGTTAATATTGAAAATTCCCATTGGTGCTGATAATTTCGCAATTGTTTTGTGTTCCTCACGTTTTGAGAACCAAAGGATGGCGATAATTAAAGCAATTGTTGTTCCTGAACCACCCATTTGTGCATAAGCATCGAATGATCCTCGTGTCCAGTCCCAAGGTAATTGAGCGATATCACGTGTAGTTTCGTAGATGGCAGTGTTCTCGTTTAAGGCTGCTCCGTATACTCCGTCCATAATTGGTGCAAGAACGTTGTGTCCGTGTAAACCAAAGAACCAGAATAATTGAACTAAGAATGTTAGTAAGATAACACTTCCGATACCTTGTGATAAGCCCATTAATGGTAACTGAATGTATTGAGAAATTAAATCATTCAGTGATAAACCAGTCAATGATAATGCTAAATAACCAATGATAGCTGAGGCATAAATGGCAACTGTACCTGGAATAATAGCAGCGAATGCTTTATTAACTGCTGGTGGTACTGTATCTGGCATCTTGATCGTGATGTTCTTACGCATTAAGTATGAATAAATCATCGTTGAGATCATCCCAATAATTAATGCACTGAATAATCCAGTCGCACCTAGATAATTTAAGGACAGACCGGTTGTGTTTGTCATTAAACTCGACACCCCATCGGTCTCAGACACTGTCATTCCAAATTCTGTTAGTGATGAAATGACTGATCCATCAACACCTGATAAATCAGTTGCTACATCAATCGTTTGAGGTACAACAGCTAGGAAACTGGCGAATGAGATTAATCCTCCGGCAAGTGAGTTCACACCGTAACTCTCTGCTAAGTTGCTACCGAGTGAGAATGCGAAGAACATCGCCATTAAGGCAATCGTTCCGGCATACACGTAACTGTTTATTTCAACAATTGGTGCCATAGCGGATAGGAAGCCGTCCCACTCTAAGTTTGTTGGTAAGTCACGTAAGAATACGTTCAGTAATACAGCAATTGAACCCGCCATCGTTATCGGCATCGCCGCAATAAATGAGTCACGAATTGCGACTAAGTGGCGTTGAGATCCGATTCTACCTGAGATCTCCATAAATTTGTCTGTAAGATTGTCTTTAAACGACATATTAATTTACCTCCTTGTTAAATTGTTCTATTAAATTTTTATACCAATAGTAACTATCTTTTTTATAACGTGTTAACTTCGCTGTCGCATCATCTTCTTCACGGTCAACGTACACAAAACCGTAACGCTTTTGATACCCATTCAGCCATGACAGTAAATCCGTGTAAGACCAAGTACAGTAACCAATCACATCTGAACCTTCTTGGATAGCTTCTCCAATCGCATCCACATGGTCACTAATGTATTTGATACGGTAGTCATCATGAATTTCTTTGTCTTCTGTTAACTTGTCATACTCGCCCAGACCATTTTCCGTAATCATAATTGGAATGTCATAACGATTGGTAATGCGTTTAATACCTAGTTTCAAACCTTGCGGATCAATTTCCCAATCCCAATTTGTTCGTTCGACGAATGGGTTTTGCATGCGTTTGAAAAGTCCTGGCATACCTGATTCTTCCGAAGATCCCTTTTCGCCGGTTGTATTCATCTTCCCAACTGATACACCATCCACTGGATTATAAGCAACTGTATTCGTTTGATAATAATTTATTCCTAAAAAGTCAGGTCGGGCATCGGCAAGGATTTCATCATCACCCTCTTGGATATCAATATGAATATCCATACCCTCAAGCGCTTTCAATACTGTCTTAGGATATTTTCCATTAATGTACATATCCATCCACCATGAGCTGTTAAAGGCTTCATAGTTTTCAGTGGCGATTACATTCTCTGGCTTCGAATCAATCGAATAGGCTGGATTATAAGCAAAACTTGGTCCAATTTGCCCAGGAACTTCCATTTCACGAAACTTTTTAATTGTTAATGCATTCGCTAAGTTCGCATTATGGTTGGCATTATACATGCGCTGGTAACTGTGAACTTTCGGTGGGTGGAGTTCTTGAACATATCCTAAAGTCATAAAGATATTTTGCTCATTTAATGTCACCCAATACTTAACGCGGTCGCCGAAAGCTTCAAAGAGAACGGCGGAATAATTAACAAAGTCATCCACAATTTGGCGTGATTCCCATCCACCATACTCTTCTTGTAACACTTGCGGTAAATCCCAATGATAAATCGTCACTACCGGCTCAATATCATGGGCAAGCAGCTCATCAATTAGGTCTGAATAGAACTGGATACCCGCTTGGTTTACTTCCCCGCGGCCTTGAGGTAAGATTCGCGTCCAAGCAATAGAGAATCGGTAAGCTTTTAAGCCTTGTTCTGCCATTAAAGCAACATCTTCTTTGTAACGGTGATAATGATCGACAGCTAAGTTACCATTCGTTCCTTTAAAAGTTGTTCCTGGAATGCGAACATAGCGGTCCCAAATTGATTCACTTTTACCATCTTTATCCCAAGCGCCTTCTACTTGATAAGCTGCCGAAGCAGATCCCCATAGAAAGCCTTTTGGAAAGTTTTTTACTGTCATTGGCTTCCCTTCCTTACTTTAGAATGTCTTATTAAATTATCGACTTGTGCTTCCATCCGTTTTTGAAATTTCTTCTTAAATAATGGATACAATAGTTTGTTATTCCATTTAGTGAAAAAATCCGTATTCACGTATTCTTCTCGGTAAGTCACCTCTATTTCATTGTCATCTTTTGGTTCAACTAAGTATTCAATAATATTATCTCCTCGATTCGAAGATAACTTCACTCGGTAATGAAGTGGAAAAGTCATCTCTTCCACTTCAATAAGCACTTTTTGTTTATTGTCTTTGCCAAAATGTTTTGTGTACTTGAGTCCTGGTTGAATATCTAACACATCTATGGCTTTTTTAGTATTACTTTGATAATCTGCTTTGAAAGAATTTCTTAGAAGATGAAAGAAATCTTCCGAATGTGCATCATATACTTTTGTAATTTCCAATCCTTTCACCTACTTTTCTAAGGCAGCGAATTTTTTATGAATATCAATTACTTCTTTGGCTAAATCAATAAAGGTAATCGCGTTCATCAAATGATCTTGTCCGTGGATTAATAATAAAGACACTTCCATCGATTCGCCTTGAGCTTCATTGGTTAATAAACTTGTTTGAGATTGATGCGCTGTGACTAAAGATTCACTCGCTTCAGCAATCTTCGCTTCAGCGGCTTCAAAATCATATTCTTTAGCTGCTTCAATGGCTTCAATCGCTTTTCCTTTAGCATCTCCGCCGTACATAATTAAGCCCATAATAGCTTCTAAATTTACTGGTTCACTCATTTGTCTGTACTCCTATCTGTCCATTCCGTTTCTTTTTTAGTCAAGCAGGGAAAGTGCTAAAGCTAGAACTTTCTCTCCATCCATTCTTCCATAATCTGCCATTGGAATATCTGTCACTTGAATCTCTGGTTCATAAGCGGCTTTGAATTTTTTAACGACGAATTTTACTTGCGGTCCAACTAAGATGGCTTCGATGTTATTCTTTTTAATGTTTTCATCCACTTCTGATAATGATACTGCCCAAATTTTTGCGTCGACACCTTGAGCTTCAGCGGCTTTTTGCATTTTTGTTACTAACATACTTGTTGACATACCTGCGTTACAAACTAACATAATCTCTTTCATATTCTATTTCTCCTTTTGCTTTGTATGATTTTTTATAAATTTTTCTTTAAAATGTTCAAAACTGGGCTCTTCCAATAACTCAGCCTGATCGGCTTCATTGTCGATTAAATCAACGAAGTAATCTGTCACTTGACTTAAGCCTTTATTCATCACTTTTGACGGTGACATTAATATAATAAACTTGACTGCTTGGTGATCCTCGTCCCAATACATCCCCTCTGGTACAATGGCTATCGCCATCTCGCTATGCACTGTTAAGGCAATCGACGGATGTGGAAAGGCGATTGTATCTGAGAAAGCGAGGGAACCAAAACGTTCTCTCAGTTCAATATGTTTAATAAATTCATTCACTTGCGACGGTGTTTGACAACCCGTTAAGCTGCTCACTAATTCTTTCAAAAGTGTGTCGCGCGTCTGCGGCCCTGATGTGACTAAATATCTATCTTCACTAAAGTAAGTGTCAAATAATCGCAGGGCATGATTTTCAGCCAGTAATTTCGGTGTTACGAAACTGTCGGTTGAACTCCGGTCTTTAATGTAAGCATCAATTTGAGCAATGTCTGATTCGGTTAAAAAGACACTGACACGAACGACTGAAATTGAGAAGAAAGATACTGAAATATCAATCGTTGAGACGATTAAATTCACATCTTCCAATTGACTCTCATTCAGTTGGTAGTAACTAATAACATCTACAATTTGGATGCTCTGACCAAACTCATTCTCTAATCGGTTGCGAAGCATTTGCGCACTTCCCATTCCGGTAGAACAAATCACGATCACTTTCAAACGTTGACTTTGACGGAACCGCTCAACTGACGCCAACATATGTAAGGTAATATAAGCCCATTCATGATTATCAATCTCAAAGTCTTTTAATAGAGGCATTTGAGAAAAGTACCGTTTCGTTTCATTGAATACGGGGGCGTATTTTTCATATACTTCCTCGTATAGGGGATTCTTTAATGGAATGTCCATCTTCAACCGAGTCAGTAACGGTTCAAAATGCGCCTCCAATCCCATCACAAGCATGGGATCCATACTAAATTGCATCTCACTACTTTTCTCAATCAGTGATAAAACTTCAATAATCTGGTTTTGTAACTCCGTCTTACTTGCTTCCGGATCATCGGCTTTATCATGTTTAGATTTAGACTTCAGATGGAGGGCAATGTAGTTGGCTTCATCATCTGGAAACGTCACATCCGCTAATGTTTCCACTCGCTTTACGATGCGGTCCGCAATTTCAATCTCATAACTAATATCCAGACTTTGCTTACTTCGAAAGGAATCAATCGTCTTACCTGCCTTAATTCGTACAATGGCTAAAGCAAGGTGTAAGACAAGATTCTGTAATACATAATCAGATAATTGAATTGCGCCATTGCGACATTCTTCTAAAACTATAATAAATAATGACTCAATCGATAAATCTAAGCCTGCAAAATGGTCATGATTAAAGTCCATAAAGTAATCGATTTGCTTTGAATCAAAAAAGTAATTCAAGATAAAGCGTCTTTTCTCAATTTCAGGTCCTTCAACAGATACCCCTTCATTCACATTGTTACGTAAAGTTAAATCATAATGACTGAAGAAGTTGCGTATGTTTTGCAGAGCGTGCATAATCGTTGATGTACTAACAAATAACTCAATCGCGTATTCATCCACCGTTAACAACTGATCTTCTAAAAAAATCTTGTTTAAAATGAATCGTTCTCGGTCTTTCGCTTCCGTCATAGACAGAACATCAGAAGGGTTGCGTCGGTTAGAACTCAACTCTTCTAACATCCGGTTAAACTTCACGCTGTCAGTGACTTTTAATTTGAAGCCATAGCCTTTTTTCGTTTCGATTTTCCCACCGTGTTCTGGTAGAAATTGTTTAATATTCTTAATATATTTACGTACGGTTCGGTCTGAAACACTAATGTGTTCACCAATCAACGTACTTGATAGATAGTCGTCTGATTTTTTATATAAAAACTGTATTATCTGAGCGTCTTTACTATTTATGGGTAAATTACTCATCTTTTATTCTCACCTTCTAAAGGTATACTGGCTTAAAAGCCGTTATTCTCGCTCAATTCTTTAAACCAGTAACCTGATTTTTTCATTGTTTTCTCTTGTGTTTCTAAATCTAATTCGACTAAACCATAACGGTTTTTGTAAGCATTTAACCATGACCAGCAGTCAATAAATGTCCATAACATATAACCATGGCAGTTTGCGCCGTCTTGAATGGCTCGGTGTAATTCTTTTAAATGATCTTGGATAAATTCAATGCGGTAGTCATCTTGAATCATACCGTCTACTTTAAATTTCTCTTCGCCTTCAACCCCCATACCATTCTCAGTCAAGATCCATTCGATGTTATCGTAATTTTCTTTAATATCCATCGCGATATCATAAATACCTTGTTCGTAAATCTCCCAACCGCGGTGTGGATTAATTTTTCTACCTGGCATAATGTAGTTGTCGAAGTAATTCTCTAAACCTAATGCGACATCAATGTCACCTGTGTGTGACGGTGCTTGTACACGTAATGGTTGATAGTAATTTACACCTAAGAAATCGACCGTGTTGTTTTTGATAATGTCTAATTCTTTGTCGGTAAACTCTGGTAAAGCATTTGCGTCTTTAACAATTTGTACTAATTCCTCTGGATACTCACCTTTCACTGATGGATCTAAGAAGCTTTTCGCTTGGAATAATTCCGCAATGCGCGCTGCTTTCTTATCTTCAGGGCTATCACTTTTCGGATACGCCGGCGTTAAATTCAGGATGACACTGATTCGGTGATCTGGATTCAATCGGTGACACGCTTCAACTGCCATTGAACTCGCAAGTTGTGTATTGTACCCGACTTGAATCGCTGCTTTAAAGTCATGTTTGGCTGGATAATGAAAGTCACCTAAGTAACCTGCTTCAACTGGTACGATGGGCTCATTGAATGTAAACCAAGTGTCCACCAAATCGCCAAACAGTTCAAAACATGTCGCTGCAAAATCACGGAATGCGTAGACTGTTTCTTTATTTTCCCAGCCACCTTTTTCTTGTAAGGCATAAGGTAAATCAAAGTGGTATAAATTCATCATCAACTTGATGCCCTTAGCATTAATGCGTTCGAATACATCACGGTAAAACTCAACTGCTTGTTGGTTCACTTCCCCAACACCTTCAGGAATTAATCGTGACCATTGGATTGATGTTCTAAAGGTTGTGTGTCCCGTTTGTTCAAGAAAATCAATATCCTCTTTATAGTTCTTATAAAATGTTGATGTGCGACCTGGTCCTACCCCATTATGGAATTTCTCTTGTGCCACTTGGAACCAATAGTCCCAATTACTCATTCCTTTACCGTCTCCAGGTTCCACACCTTCACTTTGTGGACCTGATGTAGATGTCCCCCACAAGAATCCATCTGGAAATTTATACATATATATCTGCCTCCTTGAAATTTATAACGGCCTTATGCTTTCTTCCTTAAGTAATTTAAATACTGGAAATATGTCAGCTATAACTTATAAATCTATTCTATTTCTCTCAAAGCGCAATGTAAATGTTTTCATGGTTAAACATTTTCCTTTATGAAGCGGAAGGGGAACTATAACCCTTGATTGGTGTGCTTTCTTCAGTAGAAGCGGAAGAATAATTTTGTAATGTTCCGGTTAAACGCTATCATCCCTAACAAGGCAAAGAAACCGCTAGTACCTTTTCCGATACTAGCGGTTTCTTTTTAAACTTTAGTTATTAATTCCAATCATTAATCAATTGTAATTAACTCGTCACCTGCGTTAACTGTTTCTAACTCAGAAGCAGAGACATTGTTATAGTTTGCTGTGTTTGTTACAACAACAGGTGTAATTGTTGAGTAACCAGCTTCTTTAATTAGATCGATATCGAATTCAACTAATTTTTGTCCAACAGTTACTTCTTCGTCTGCATCAACTAACACATTGAAGCCTTTACCGTCTAAATTAACTGTATCAAGCCCGATGTGAATTAAGATTTCAGCGCCAGCTTCAGTTTGTAAACCAATCGCATGACCTGTTGGGAATACAGTAACAACTTTACCATTAACTGGTGATACAACTTCACCAACTGTTGGCTCAATTGCTGCCCCTTTACCTAATGCTTCACTTGCAAAAGCTGCATCTGGAACATCTGTTAAAGCAACCACACGACCTGTTAATGGACTTGCGATTCCTTCAACTGTTTGTTCAGTTTCTTCTTTTGCTGGAGTTGCTTTTGGCTCTTCATCCACAACTACTTCTGCTTCTTGAGAAGTAGCTTCAGTGACTTGAATTTCACCTTTATTAACACGGTTAATATAATCTTCTAAGTCAGTCGCAATTCCACCAACTTGAGTACCATAGATAACTTGTACAGATTTACCACTTACAGTAACTCCAGCAGCACCTGTACGACGTAATTGTGCTTGATTCACTTGCTCGCCATCTTCAACTGTTACACGTAGACGTGTTGCACAGTTAGTAAAGCTAGCTAAGTTGTCTTGTCCACCAAGACCTTCTAAAATTTGTTGTGAGCGTAACTCCTCTTCAGTTAATTCACCTGTTGATGAAGTTGTTGTTGTTTTAGCAGCTTGACCAATACCATGCTCTTCACGGTACTCATCTTTACTACGTAAACGAGTTTCTTCTTCATCATCTTCACGACCGGGTGTTTTTAAGTCGAATTTCGTAATCGCCCAGCGGAATAGGAAGTAGTAAACTAGACCCCAAATAATTGAATAAATCGCTAAGATAATCCAGTTAGTTCTCTCATTACCCGGTAACATACCGTATAAGAAGAAGTCTAGGAAACCAGCAGAGAAGGTAAACCCAACCCCGATATTTAATAATTCAACAATAACAACCGATAGACCTGCTAATACCGCATTCACTCCGAAGTATAATACAGGTGAGGCGAATAGAATTGCGAATTCAATCGGCTCTGTAATACCTGTTACGAACGAAGTTAATGAACTTGAGAATAAGAGTCCCTTAACATCATCTTTACGTTCAGGTTTAGCTGTATGGTACATTGCTAATGCTGCAGCTGGGAAACCAACTAACATCATTGGGAATGCGAATGAGAAGTATTTAGCCGCTTCTGGACTAATAACATCACCATTTTGTAATTGAGCGAAGACAATGTTTTGCGCTCCGTTAACTACTTCACCAGCAACCTCAATAGAACCACCCATAGCTGTTTGCCAGAATGGTAAGTAGAACACGTGGTGTAAACCGAATGGAATTAATGCACGGTATACGTAACCGTAGAAGAACCCACCAATTGGACCAGATCCTGCGATTGTCTCACCTAACCAAGCAATTCCTCCACCGATGAATGGCCAAACGAAGGCTAAGATTGCACCAACGATTAAAGCAGCAACGGTTGAGATAATTGGAACAAAGTGAGTTCCCGCGAAGAATGATAAAGCATCTGGGAATTTAACACGGTAGAATTTGTTGTGTAAGTAAGCAACAACTAAACCGATAATAATCCCACCGAATACTCCTGTATTCAATGTTTCTTCAAAACCTAAGACTGAACCAACTAAACCGTTGATCTCTTTTAACGACTCAATGTCACCAAAGTTTGCCAACGTACTTGTAATTGATTGATACATGACTAAGTAACCAATAACGGCCGATAGTGCCGCAACCTCTTTACGAGCAGTAGCTAAACTACTCGACACCGCAATTGCGAATAACAATGCCAGATTTCCAAAAATAATGTCTCCAACATCAGTTAAGATACTTAAGATCCCGTTAAGGATTGTACCTTCGCCTAGAATGCTTTCTAAGCCCCACTGTGCAATAAATGCGTCCCCAGTAATGGTTGCACCAATACCAAGAAATAGACCAGCTACCGGTAACAAAGCGATCGGTAACATGAAAGATCTACCTAATGTTTGCATTAGGTTAAAGAATTTTCCGTTCATAAAAAACGATTCCCCTTTCAAAATATTTAAAAATATAGATAAAACCGTACCAATTATACCATTTTTAATATTATGTACAACTGTTAATGTAATGATATTTCATTAATTCCGTTACCATTTTTTTGCAGCTTAAATTGTCAAATTAAGTGCAACACAGTTTTATAAAAGATTTCATAAGGTATTTTCCAATTCAAACATTTTTTGGGACGTGTATTTAATTTCGTTGCCCAACCTTGTATCTCTTCATCAGTTGCATCTGTCAAATCAACACCTTTCGGTGAGTACTCTCTAAGGAGTCCATTTGTATT
>NZ_JBGQQX010000021.1:0-35029 GCF_045528525.1 Ruoffia sp. FAM 26255
TGTCATCGATTGCACACAAACGGAACACGATTCCACGGAAATCCTTACACTACCGAACACCGTTGGAAGTATTTTTGAGTTACTTAGATGAAGCAGTTTTGTCTAGCTTAATTTGACAAATCAAAAAGTATAATTATTTATTAAAGTATAATTATTTATTAAATATAACGGTTATATATTGAACCCCTTAAAAATGATTGGTAATATACTAAACAGTCAAATTTCAAGGGAGGGAATATCGATCGTTACTATTGTTAATTTTATTTGGTTTATTATAAAAAGCGTGGGCAAGTTTCTTTTAACCGTTGTTTCATTAGCTGCCCTAGCTGTGATTGGAATTAACTTGTTTGTTATTCTCTCAACAAGTTCGAATGTCGTCGATGCGAACGGAATAAATCAAACTATGAATGATGATGTGCCAATCCTTGTACTTGGAGCGGGCGTTGTAAATAATGAATACCCGAGTCAAATATTAGCGAATCGTTTAGATAAAGCATATGAAATTCATTTGGAGAATCCAGATAATCCGCTGATTATGAGTGGAGATCATGCGGACCAATACTACAATGAGGTCGGCGTTATGAAACAATATCTAGTCGACAAAGGGGTGCCAAGTGAGCAAATTTATTTAGATCATGCAGGTTATTCCACACATGCAAGTTTATACCGATTAAAAGAAGTGATTGGTGTGGATCAAGTTGTGATTGTCACTCAAGGTTACCACCTTCCGCGAGCTCTACTACTTGCTAAAGGCTTAGGCTGTGAGGCGCTTGGGGTAGCTGCTGAAGAAGTAAATTCTACTCGCTTTGAACGCGAATTTAGAGAGGTATTTGCTAGGTTGAAGGATTTTGGGATTGTTTACCTAGGATATGAAGATGATCAACCGGAGATGAATCTCGGCTTTAGTCTCGAACACTCAGGTGATTTAACCGACAGCAAAGAAGAATTAAATTAAAATGAGAATTCAATTAAAAAATAAATTGACTTGAGTCACATAATAGCGTAATATGAATTTAACAATTTATCTTATACCATCTTGGTTAGCGACAACAAGAATAAACGGTGCATAAATTGATTCAACGACATCACTTGAAAGTCCGTTTAGTTAAATCTGAACGGGCTTTTTTAGATTAAAAGGAGAGATTCATTTGACAAAAATCATCGCATTTGGTGTGACACCAGAAGAAGCAGAGGTAATGGAGCAATGGTCGAAGGCGCATTCGATTCATGTCGAAATGACACCAGAATATATAACGCCAGAGACAGTTCACTTAGCAGAAGGCTTTGATGGGATAACGAATATGCAAGTTTCCGATATTGTAGAGCCTGTCTACTCGAAGCTCAAAGAGTTGGGAATTCCAGTTATTGCTCAAAGAAGCGCCGGCTATGAAATGTATGATTTAAAAGCAGCGAGTGACAATGATATCATCATTACAAATGTCCCAAGTTACTCTCCAGAATCAATCGCAGAGTTTGCCGTCTACGCTGCCATGCGTCTGATTCGAAACAGTGATGAAATCGACCAAAGGGTGGCGTCACAAAACTTCACCTGGGAGCCAAGCATTCGAAGTCATTCGATTCAAAGCTTAAAAGTAGCTGTTATCGGTGTCGGTCGAATTGGATCAAGAGTCGCAAAAATATATAAACATGGCTTTGGCGCTGAAGTGGTTGGGTATGATATTGTCGAACACGAAGAGTTCAAAGAGCATGTAGTTTATCAACCTGACTTGCAAACAGCGATCAAAGATGCTGATATTGTGACCATCCACATGCCATTGACTGAAGACAATTATCATCAGTTTAACCATGATTTATTCAATCAGATGAAGCCGGGCACAACGTTAATTAATGCAGCCCGCGGTAAGATTGTGAAGACTCAAGACTTAATTGAAGCGATTGATCGTGGACAAATTAAAAATGCTGCCTTAGATGTCTATGAAGATGAAGGGCCTTTTATTCCAAAAAATTGGGAAGGCCAGGTAATTGAAGATGAAGTCTTCCTTCAAATTCTTAATCATCCAAACATTCATTATACGCCACATATTGCTTATTACACAGATATTGCTGTTCAAAACTTAGTTGAAGGTGGATTAAACTCAGCTTTAGAAGTAATTAAAACGGGGACAGATGAGCATCGTGTGAATTAAATGATAAAAAGATTAAAAATAATATAGAATATATGTTGACTTTTAATAATGAGTCAGTTATATTAGATACAACAAAAACGTACTGAAAGGAACATTCTCGATGACTAAACATCTTTGCATACAATTATCAGCATATTTTTACAGCTACTTTAGATAGTGTTTGTATCTGACAACGATAGAT
The DNA here is from genome assembly GCF_045528525.1 of Ruoffia sp. FAM 26255. Lineage (NCBI taxonomy): Bacteria > Bacillati > Bacillota > Bacilli > Lactobacillales > Aerococcaceae > Ruoffia > Ruoffia sp. FAM 26255. Next base: position 2,329 of record NZ_JBGQQX010000021.1, read on the forward strand.
ACAAACCGTAAACGATAACGTTTGTATCTATGAGGAGCTGTCAATTATGATGCCCGCATAGATAAATAATCGAAAGATTAAAATCTAAAGCGGGTGTATCAAAGAGGTTCACCTATATAGAGGATAAGAGAAGTTCTTTACCCCTGTTAGATTTTAATCAAATCTGACAGGGGTTTTTTGTTATAAAAAAATAGAAAAAATGGAGGAATAAATTATGTATCGATATTTAAAAACAGCCTTAGTTTCATTATTAGCATTAGGTACAATCGCAGCACCAATGTCTGCGCAAGCACAAGATCAAGAAGAAATTAACGTAGGTGTCCTTCAATTTGTAGAGCATGAATCATTAGACCAAAACTATCAAGGTTTCATTGATGGCTTAGAAGAAGCCGGTTATGTTGAAGGTGAAAACCTAACTTTAAATTATTTAAATGCCTCAGGAGACACAGCAAACTTACAATCAATGAGTGAGAATGTGACGAACAGTAGTGATTATATTTTCGCTATTGCAACGCCAGCCGCTCAAGCTATTGCGAATGTCGAACAAAAGAAACCCGTATTATTCTCATCAGTCAGTGACCCTGTTGGTGCAGGTTTAGTTGAAAACTTAGAAGAGCCAGAAGCAAATATTACAGGTACGACCGATGCTGGTCCAATTGAAGACCAAGTAGCTTTACTCCAAGCAGTTGTTCCTGACGCAGAACGTGTTGGAATCATCTATAACTCAGGTGAAGCAAACTCAATGAGTGAAGCAGAAAAAGCAACAGCAGCCCTTGAAGCAGCTGGCATTGAAGTTGTTGAAGCAACAGTGACTTCAACGAATGACATCTCTCAAGTCATGAGTGGTTTAGTTAATGATGACGTAGATGCAGTCTTCACAGTAACAGATAACACAATTGCAAGTGCAATGACACTAGTTGGAGATTTAGCATTAGAAGCTGAGCTGCCAATTATCGGTGGATCAAAGGATATGGCTTTAGCAAATGGGTTAACGACATATGGTTTAGATTATTACGAATTAGGTAAACAAACAGCGGGAATGCTAGTAGAAATCATTGAATCTGGTGAGATTATCCCAGTTGAATCCGCAGATACATTAGAATTAGTTGTTAATGAAGAAAATGCAGAAACATTAGGTCTAGATTTATCAAATATTGATTTAGGTTCAGAAGAAACATCAGATGAAGAAAATACAGAAGAATCTGAAGAAGAGAGCTCTGAAGATTCCGAATAAAAGATAAGGAGAATTCAAAATGAAAAGTCGATTTAAATTTATTAATATTATTACTACCGTTGTATTAGCTTTACTTCCAATGTTAGCAGGTGGCCAAGCAGTCCAAGCACAAGAAGAAACAATTAATATAGGTGTTGTTCAATATGTAGAGCACGAAGCTTTAGATGCAGTGCTGAAAGGTTTTCAAGAGACGTTAGACAATTCAGCTTATGGCGACCGTATTGAATGGGATATTAATAATGCCAGTGGTGACCAATCGAGTCTTCAATCATTAAGTGAAAAAGTTGCGCGTGACAATGATATTTTATTTGCCATCGCAACGCCTGCTGCTCAAACTTTAGCAGCAGTTGAACAAGAGAAGCCAATTTTTATTGCAGCAGTAACAGATCCAGTTGAAGCTGGTTTAGCAGACTCTATCGAAGCTCCAGGAGGAAACATTACTGGAACAAGTGATATGGCGCCGATCGAAGAACAAGTCGACTTATTAATACGTAATTTTCCAGATGTTGAAACAGTTGGTTTAATTTACAACTCAAGTGAGGTCAACTCACAAGTTCAAGCGGGCGTAGCCGTTGAATTACTTGAAGAACAAGGTTTAGCGACGGATGTTCAAACAGTGATTAGTACGAACGATATATCACAAGTGATGAATGCACTTGTTGGTAATGTCGATGCGATGTTTATGGTAACGGATAATACGATTGATAGTGCCATTACTTTAGTTGGAGATATTGCTAAAGAAGCAGGGATCCCAACAATTGGGTCATCTGATTCAGTTGTAAGAACAAACGGACTAGCAACATTATCAAACTCTTATGAAGACTACGGTGTTCAAACAGCAGAAATGGTAATTCGCATGTTGGATGAAGATTTAAACCCTGGAGAAATGGAAATTGAATTAGGGAAAGATTTTCAAATTGTAGTGAACGAAGATTTTGCTGAAGCCATCGGTGTCGATCCGTCAACGATTGAATAGGAGCATATAAAATGAAAAAAATAATTCAATTAGTAACAATCATTGCCTTAGCGTTCGTATCTATTTTTCCAGCAACTCAAACGGTTAAAGCCCAAGATGAACCAATTAAAATTGGTATCTTACAACACGTCAGTCATGAAGCTTTAGATGACACACGTGACGGCTTTATAGATCGTATTGATGAGCTATTAGATGGGAATGTCGAGTGGGACTTACAAAATGCGAACGGCGATATGACAACATTGCAATCATTATCAGAAAAAGTTGCGCGTGATAATGATATTATCTTTGCGATTGCCACACCAGCTGCACAAGCTTTAGCAACTGTTGAAGAGGAGAAACCAATATTTTTTGCAGCAGTGGCAGCACCAGTTGAAGCGAAGTTAGTTGATTCAATGGAAGCACCCGGACGTAATTTAACTGGAACGACAAACTTAGGCCCAATTGCCGATCACGTGGATTTATTACTACAAGTTGTCCCTGATGCACAAAACATCGGAACAATTTATAATTCAAGTGAAGTCAACGCACAACATCAAGTTGATATTGCGACAGAAGTTATCGAAGAAAAAGGACTAAATCATATTGTCCAATCAGTAACGAACACGAATGATATTGCGCAAGTGATGACTGCTTTAGTTAATGAGTCCGATGCTATCTTATTAGTAACTGATAATACGATTGATAGTTCAATCTCACTTGTAGGTGATATTGGGAAAGAAGCAGGTTTAGCATTAATTGGCTCATCTGACTCAACAATTAATGCCAATGGCTTAGCAACGATTTCAAACTCTTACTTCGACTATGGTGTTCAAACAGCTGACATGGTTAAGCGTATGTTAGATGAAGATTTATCGCCAGCTGATATGCCAGTTGAAGTTGGTAATAACTTTGAGTTAATTGTCAATGAAGAATTCGCAGAAGCGGTGAATATTGATGCAAGTTCAATTCAAATAGATTAGTCCTTATTCATTAAAATATGGTAAGATATTAAAGATTTTTAAAAATTATTAAAGGAGTATGTTTAACTTATGATTCTAGATGTTATTTCATCAAGTTTTAGCCAAGGGGTTGTATGGGCAGTCATGGCTATTGGGGTATACATTACCTTCAGATTACTTGATATCGCAGATTTATCAGCCGAAGGAGTGTTCCCCTTAGGGGGCGCCATCGCAGCCATTTTAATTACAAATGGTCTTAATCCCATTTTCGCAACTGCAGCAGCTTTCGCAGGTGGGGCAGCCGGTGGTTTACTCGCAGGTTGGATACACACAAAACTTCATATCCCACCACTATTAACGGGTATTTTACTTCAAACAGGTTTATATTCGGTTAACTTCCAAGTCATGGGTGGACGTTCAAACTTAGCTTTACTGGGTCAAGAAACGATTTTCACACCTATGGAAGATATGTTTGGTTTCAGTAAAAATATGTCTGTAACGGTTCTTGGCTTGATTATCCTAGCGATTATCATTACTTTATTAGTTCTGTTTCTACATACTGAAATGGGCCTATCGCTTCGAGCAACTGGGGATAACCCACGAATGAGTGAAGCAAACGGGATTAATACAAACCTTATGAAGACTTTAGGCTATATTATTGGTAACGGGTTGATTGCCTTAAGTGGAGCAATGGTAGCACAAAAAGACGGCTTTGCCGATCTAAGTATGGGTATTGGTACCATTGTTATTGGACTGGCCTCAGTCATTATTGCTGAAGTGGTAATTCCTAACCAATCAATTGGTTTCCGTTTAACTTCGATCATTTTAGGTAGTTTCATTTACCGCTTAATTATTGACTTTATTTTAAACCAACCATGGATTGATATTCGTCCAACTGACTTACGTCTATTCTCTGCTATCTTACTTGGATTTGTATTGTATTTCCCTCAAATTCAAAGACAATTCGGTAGACGGAAAAAGAGCGCAGTGAGCGGAGGTGCGAAATAATGACTGAAGAAAGAAAAATTAAATTAGAACTATCAGGGATTCAAAAATCATTCGAACGTGGAACAGTGAATGAGAATCACGTTCTAAAAGGCATTGATTTAACACTTTATGATGGTGATTTCGTAACGGTTATTGGTGGTAACGGTGCTGGTAAATCAACTTTACTCAATACAATTAATGGTTCACTGACACCTGATGAAGGATCAATTAAAATCAATTACGAAGACGTGACACGCCTTCCGATGAACAAACGTGCAGACTCAATTGGGTACGTGTTCCAAGATACTAAGATGGGAACAGCCGCGCGTTTAACGATCCAGGAAAATATGGCGCTAGCAAATCGCCGTGGTTTAAAACGTGGCCTTCGTAAAGGTGTCAAAGAAGCGGATCGCCAACAAATGATCGAACGCTTGAAGATATTAGATTTAGGACTAGAAGACCGTTTAACTACGGACGTTGCTTACTTATCTGGTGGACAACGCCAAGCGCTAACGCTATTAATGGCAACATTACGTAAGCCACAAGTATTACTACTTGATGAGCATACGGCAGCTCTAGACCCTAAGACAAGTGAAATGGTTCTCAGATTAACAGATAGAATTGTGAGCGAACAACAATTAACTGCATTAATGATTACCCATAATATGAATGATGCGGTAAAATACGGTAACCGACTGATTATGCTCCACCAAGGTAGAATAATCCTTGATGTGAGCGGAGAAGAGAAGAAAAACTTAACGATTGATCGTTTAATGGAGCTCTTCCGTCAAGAATCAGGTGAAACATTAGCATCTGATGCAATGTTATTATCTTAATTAGAAACATATTCCAATACATCGGCCAGCAGTCTGCAAATTGTGACTGCTGGCCGGTTTTTGTGATGGGTTTGGAGGTGGGAGTGGGTTAATAGGACATGTCATGTGTTGACCTGTCCCGTTAGGTGTTTAATTTCCCGTGTCATGAGATGACCTGTCCTGCTAACTGTCCAATTTCCCCTGTCATGAGGTGACGTGTCCAGTTAGCTGTCCAATTTCCCCTGTCATGAGGTGACGTGTCCAGTTAGCTGTCCAATTTCCCCTGTCATGTGTTGACCTGTCCTGTTAACCGTCCAATTTCCCCTGTCACCAAATGACCCGTCCCATTAACCATCCAACAACCCATGTCAACACCCCATGTCAACACCCCATGTCAACACCCAACACCCCCATCAACATCCTTTCATAAATTTATATTCAATAAATCCTACATTTCCTATTGCAATATTCCATATACATGGTAAAATTTTGACAGGTTAAAGGGACTTTTAAAGTAATCCAGAGAGGTTACTAAAGACTTCATTTTATAGAGGGTTTTGCGATGAGCAGGCCATCGATTTACATATGAACTTCTTTAAAGCCCTGTTATTGCAAAGGGCTATTTTATTTTGTCCAAAATGAACCTAAACAAAAAGGAGCTGTTTATATGGAAAATTCAGGAAAAGAAAAAAGAATGTTGTTAGATGTACATGAGAAGCCATTTTTAATACCTGGTTTATTATTAAGTTTCCAACATGTGTTTGCGATGTTTGGTGCGACAATTTTGGTGCCATTAGTATTAGGCTTGCCAGTGTCAACGGCACTTTTAGCAAGTGGGGTTGGAACACTTCTCTATATGGTTGTGACTCAATTTAAAGTACCGGTATACTTAGGTTCATCATTTGCTTATATTACAGCGATGTCTTTTGCGATTGATCAAATGGGCGGAAGTATTGATGCGGCTCAAACTGGAATTATGTTAGTAGGACTTGTCTACATTGTTGTTGCATTTATCATACATAAAATCGGAAGCGGCTGGATTAATAAATTATTTCCACCAATCGTTATTGGACCAATGATTGTTGTTATCGGATTAGGTTTATCAGCAACTGCAGTTCAAAATGCTGGATTTGTTGCAGGTGGAGATTGGCGTCAAATTCTAACGGCAGTGGTGACATTTTCTGTAGCTGTCTTTGTTACATTTAAAGGAAAAGGTTTTGCGAAAGTAATTCCATTCTTAATTGCAATTATTGTGGGTTATATTGTGGCGATTTTACTAGGGATTGTAGATTTAACACCAGTTCAAGAAGCAAGTTGGTTCGCGTTACCAGATATTCGCCTGCCTTTTGGAAACAGTCCAGATCGATATAACTTCTACTTTGGTGCTGAAGCATTAGCGATTATTCCAATTGCGTTTGTAACAATTGCGGAGCATATGGGAGATGTGATGGTTCTTGGGGAAATTACAGGGCATGATTATATTAAAAAACCTGGTTTAGACAGAACTTTAGCCGGAGACGGAATTGCCTCTTTATTCTCAGCCTTTATTGGAGGACCAGCCAATACAACTTACGGGGAAAATACTGGAGTTATTGGTATGACAAAAGTTGCGAGTATATCAGTCATTCGTAACGCTGCTATTATTGCAATTATCATCAGTTTCTTAGGTAAATTTACGGCTCTAATTTCGACAATTCCTCAATCAGTTTTAGGTGGAATGTCCATCCTACTTTACGGGGTTATCGCAAGTAATGGGTTAAAAGTTTTAATCAGTAATAGAACAGACTTCAACCAATCACGTAACCTAATTATCGCAAGTGCGATGTTAGTTATTGGTTTAGGTGGGGCAGTTCTTGAAGTAGGTTCAGCCTTAGTTATTTCAGGAACAGCTTTAAGTGCGGTTGTTGGAATTATCTTAAACTTAGTTTTACCTGCTGAAGAAAATTAATATCCGCCTTAAGTTGGATGCCAAAACACCAAATTATGCGATAATAAATATACGCTAATCTACAAACCGAAACGTTCAGAGCGTTTCGGTTATTTTTTATTCATCTTAAATTAATGTCAGCATTATATAATCATTACAAGTTGTCGGATGCAAAGAATAATGGTATATATGGTATAATTATTGTGATTTCAACTAAGGAGGAGTTTATATGGATTGGACTTATATTTTAGTCCTTATCGGAATGGGAATTGTTATGTTTGCACAAAATCGCGTGCAATCAACATTCAATAAATATGATCAATTAGAGACAGAAAAAAGAATTACAGGAAAGCAAGCAGCAGAGCATATCTTGCAAACAGCCGGAATATCTAATGTAAAAGTGGAACAAGTTAGAGGACGTTTAACTGACCACTATGACCCTAGAAATAAAGTGTTGCGATTATCAGAAGCAACTTATAGTCAAACTTCAGTTGCTGCAGTAGCCGTAGCAGCCCATGAGGTTGGACACGCGATTCAAGATCAAAAAGAATATGCCTTCTTAAAAGTAAGAAGTGCGATTGCACCGGTCGTTCAAATTGGGTCATCGATCGCGATGCCTTTGATTTTAATCGGTTTATTATTTCAATTTACTGGTTTAGTTAATATTGGGATTCTAGCTTTTGGTTTAGTGGTCGTTTTCCAATTAGTCACTTTACCCGTGGAGTTTGATGCAAGTAAAAGAGCCCTAGCGATTCTAGGGGATACAGGAATATTTGTAAACGAAGAAGTGCCTGCAGCGAAAAAAGTTTTAGACGCAGCGGCTTTCACATATATTGCAGCGACGTTAAGTACGGCGCTTCAGTTAATACGACTCATTCTAATATCGAACCGCAGAAGATAAGAATGATTTGAAAGGGATGGTAGATTGTGAGCTTATGGAATAAAATCACGCAAAGAAAAGCGAATCGAGATGTCGCAAATAATTTAATCGAGAAGACTCAGCAAGAAGTGGACCGCATTGAACCCATTAACATCTTAGTTGCTGGGAAAACAGGAAGTGGTAAAAGTACTTTAATAAATGCTGTCTTCCGAGAAAAATTAGCAGAAACCGGTGTTGGACAACCGATTACTCAACACGTTGAGAAAATTACTAAAGAAGGTGTCCCACTGACTTTGTATGACACAAAAGGATTAGAGCTTAATCCAGAAGCGCAGCATGAAGTGTTACTATCACTTTCAAATTTAATTAAAAGCCAAAAAGAAAAAGGATCTCATGAGGCCATCGATATAGTTTACTACTGTATTAACAGTACAATGGCCCGGATTGAACCTTTTGAAATTGAGTTAATTGAAGCGATGGCTGAACATGTACCTGTATTATTAATCATGACGCAGTCAATTGGTGAGAAGAATAGTGACTTTGAGAAATATTTAAACGAACTCGATTTGCCAGTTCAGTCAACTATTCCACTATTAGCGAAAACGTATTTGATTCGAGGCGAACAAAGAATTCCTGCCTATGGATTACAAGGATTAATTGATACAACACTTGAAGTGGTGCCAACAGAGGTACACAAGGCTTTTATCAACGCCCAACAAATAGATTTGAACATTAAAGTGGAACACGCTAGGCGTTGGGCGAATAAGTATGTAGCTTCTGCTTTTGGGGTCGGTTTTTCATCGATTCCGATTTCAGATGCCACGCTTCTTGTACCCATGCAAATCACAATGTTAGCGCACATTACGTCTATATTTGGCATGTCATTAGACAAAGCACAAATCGTGTCAATTATTGCAGGAATTGGCGGAACCGGTGGGGTGACTTACTTCGGTAAGATCCTCGTGTCATCAGCTTTTAAACTTATTCCAGGGATTGGAACAGTTGCTGGTGGGATGATCTCTGGGACAACTGCAAGCGTATTAACTGTTGCTCTAGCCTTCAGTTATATTGAAGTTCTACGTCAAATTGCGATTGCTGAAATTAATGGCCGCGATATGAAGATTAAAGAAATTCAACAAATAATGAACAAAAATTTATCCGAACAACTCGACGTTGTTTACGAAAACCTACCTAAAGATATTAAGGAAAATTATTTACCTGAATGGTTAGGTTCATTTTTAAATCTGTAAGCGTTGAATCAAAGTGATTGTTTCCAATATTTTGGACACAATCACTTTTTTATATAAATTCAAAAGAATCTTTGAAATAGTTTGTGATTAAGTGTACAATGATACCATCTTAAAATAATAAAAAAGGGGGGATATAAATTGATTAAAAAATATATTTACATTATATGCGGGTTTATTACATTTGCGATAGGATTTATTGGGACTATCTTACCTGTGTTGCCGACGACTCCCTTTTTATTATTAGCTGGTTTCTTTTTTGCACGAAGCTCTGAACGTTTTACGAACTGGTTGCAACAAACAAAAATGTACCAGTTTTACGTATCAGATTACGTTGAAACAAAATCTATTCCACGAAAAAAGAAATACAAAATGCTTGTTAATATCGTGATTTTAATGGGTATATCAATTTATTTCGCACCAATCATGTTTGTAAAAATAATCTTAGCTTTATTAATGTTAGGCATTCTATATGTCTTGTTCTTAGTCGTTCCTGACAGGGAAGAGTCATATCATTGCAACGAAAAAAACACGAGCCACACCGGAAATTAATCCGAAGTAGCTCGTGTTTTTCTATTTTATTTCACGTCGTTTGAATAGACTGATTCCGATGAACATAAAGATAGCAAAATAGATCAAGGCTAACCATGGTGTGAAATCAACCCCTTGAATCATGATTGGATTATCTGGACTTAATTGGGTAAAGATGTAAGGTTCAATCATTTCGATAAACTCAAAGCGCAGTGACAAGAGTTGTAAGATTAAAGGCAGAGCAATGATACCTAATATCGTTAAATTCATTAAAGCATTGCTCGTTGAGAAGAAATATATGATTTGAAAAAGTGCCAAGTACATTAACCAAATAGGTAAGTAACTTAAAACTGTTTCCATAAATAAAATCTCATAATAAATCGAGATTCCTCCATTGAAAATCATAGAACCGGCAATCGCAAATCCAGAGATAGCTATAAATAAAAAGCAAAAGGCTAAGAATAGACTACTCAAGTATTTAGTTAAATAAATCTTCACTCGGGAGTGTCCTGTACTCACTGTATTAATTAAAGTACGGTTTCTCGTTTCGTCGTGATAAGCCGTATTGCCTAGACCAATTAATAGGAAAATAGCGGTACTTGTCATTAATGGGATAAAGGCAAAGTAAATTAAAGACTCTGCCGGTAGGACTTGAATAATCGGGCGAACGCCTTCTTCTAACCAAGTGCCGAGATAGAAAATTATTGGAATGGCTGCACCCAGTAATAAACCAACAAGTAACCAAATTTTTGGTGCAAGACGGGTTGAAAGTTGGTATAATTCAGCTTTAAATAATCTCATCATTAGAATGCGCCTCCTCAGTTAAATTAATAAACATCTCTTCAAGATTATGAGATTTACGCGATAAATGAGAAAGTTTCAGATTGTTCTTCACTAACGTATCAGCGATATCGCTAGCTTCAATATTAGCGTCAAATACATGGATCACGCCGTCAGCTGTTACTTCAAATTCAGTTGTATTTAACTGTGTTTCAAGTAGCTGGCTAGCTAAGTCAGTATTATCTACTTTAATCTTAAAGTAACTTTGCAGACGTTCTTGTAATTCTTCTTTAGTAAACTCATCGATTTTCTTACCATGGTTTACGATTACAAAGCGGGTTGCTAAATTTTCTAACTCCGAAAGAATATGGGATGAGACAAGAATAGTTAAATGTGTTTCTTTAGCTAATTTTTGCAGTAACTTTCTCACTTGAATAATACCTGCGGGGTCGAGACCATTGGTTGGTTCATCAAAAACAAGCAGTTCAGGTTCATGAATTAAAGCTAAAGCAATGGCTAAACGTTGCTTCATACCTAATGAGAAACCTTTAAATTTCTTGTTTCCAACATCGGCCAAGCCGACAAGTGTTAATAGTTCGTCGATGCGGTTCTTATCTTTAACGCCTCTTTGAATCCGATAGAACTCTAAATTTTGTTTAGCGGACATTTCCGGAAAGAAGGCAGGGTCTTCAATAATCGTCCCTAAATACTTGCGATTTTCCCTTAAACCGGTCGCATCTAAGGAACCAAATAACTTTAAGTCCCCATCATAAACGGGAGTCATCCCGGTAATGATTCGAAATAAAGTTGTTTTTCCAGCACCATTGGGACCCGCGACACCTACGATTTCACCTTTGTTCACTTTTAAATTAAAGTGGTCTAACGCTTGTTGTTTTCCGTATTGTTTAGATACATTGTTCACTTCTAATACTAGCGAATTTTTCATTTTCTTATCCTCTCATTCGCATGATTGGCTATGCGATCATTTCTAATTAAATATACGTGACTTGAATGCATTTTTCATAGGTCTCTAGTTGTATATTGAAATATATGTGAATTATTCAGACTATTTTTTTAACACACTTAATCCTTTTATATATAATAACACCGTCAAACAATAAATACGAAGAGTAAGGTATATAATTGTGTGCTTTTTCATATGATTAAATTGTCATGTTTAATAGTCTTGACTTTTGTAAACTTCGGGAGTAACATAGTGAAAGTCTAAATAGTAACCATTACATTTAAGAGAGGTTAATCATTATGAAATTATTCAAGAAATTTATTTTATTTGTTGTTGCTTTTGCTTTAATCGTACCTGGAGTTAGCGTTCATGCCCAAGACAAAAAGACGGTAATGACAACATTTTATCCAGTGTATTACTTAGCAAGTCGAATTGGTGGAGAGGCTGTCAACGTCGAGATGCTTTTAGAAAGTGGACAAGATGCGCATTCGTATGAATCTACGGCTAAAGATGCTGTTGCTGTTCAAGAGGCGGATTTATTCATCTATCAAGATGATGAGATGGAGTTTTTTGTCAGTGATTTATTAAGTATTGTTGATCAAGAGGCAACGCAAGTGCTTGAATCAACGGAAGGCATCGAATTATTATCAGGTGACCATAACCATGAAGAAGAGGATGAGCATGAGGAAGGCCATGAAGAGGAACACGACCACGAACATGACCATGAACACGAAGAAGGTCATTCGCATGAGTTTGATCCGCATACGTGGTTAGATCCAAACTTTTACTCTCAGCAGGCAGAGAATGTCAAAAATGCCTTAATTCAACTCGATCCAGCGAATAAAGCAACTTATACTGAGAATGCCGAAAAACTATCTGAAGAATTAACAGCATTGAATGAAGCATTTGAAACTGGTTTAGCTGATTTGAAGAACAGAACAATTGTCGTTCAACATGAGGCTTTCGGATACTTAGCTCACGCTTATGATTTAGAACAATTAGCCATTAGTGGCTTAGCAAATAATGCCGAACCGAGTGCTAAAAAGTTAGCTGAAATGACCAAAGTAGTGAACGAAAGAAACGTTCAAGTTATTTATATTGACCCGACGACATCAACGACTATTTCAGAAACAGTGAGCCAAGCAACCGGTGCAGAGTTACGACCATTAAGAACATTGGAATTCATTACAGAAGAAGAAATTGAGCAAGGTGAGGATTATTTCAGTATAATGAGAGAGAACTTAGCTCAATTAACGAAATAAAACGTACAACTAGAAAGGTGTAACATTATGTCTCTATTAGAAGTGCATGACTTATCATTTTACTATGATGACGAAAAAGTGCTAGACAGTATTAACTTTACAATTGAACCCGGAGAATTTGTCATCTTAACTGGGGAAAATGGTGCAGCAAAATCAACTTTAATTAAAAATATCCTCGGTTTGTTAAACCCAGCCACTGGTCGAGTCATCTATTCAAAACTAAACCAATTTGGAGAGAAGTTATCTATAGGATATGTCCCACAAAATGTGACGTCCTTCAATGCTGGTTTTCCCAGTACCGTTCAAAAATTAGTTGAATCAGGTCGTTACCCTAAAGGACGTTGGTTCAAAAAACTCGATGCCACAGATTATGAATATGTAGACCGAGCGTTGAAATCCGTCGGGATGGATCATTTAAGAGGTCGTAAAGTTGGGGAATTATCTGGCGGTCAAAAGCAACGAATTAATTTGGCTCGTACATTTGCGATGGATCCAGACTTTTTTGTACTCGATGAGCCAACAACTGGGATGGATCTTGCTTCAAGAAAATCTTTTTATAAATTATTACGTCATACATCTAAAGTTCATGGGAAAGCGATCCTAATGGTAACACATGCGGATAATGAACTGGATGGCTTTTTTGACCGTGAGATTCGACTTGTCAGAGAGGGGGGAACACCATGGAGTTGCTTCAGTATGACTTCATCCAACGCGCATTAGTTGCGGGTGTTGCGATTTCCTTTATTACACCGATTATTGGCTTATTATTAATTTTACGCAGACAGTCATTATTAGCCGATACTTTATCACATATTTCCTTAGCAGGAGTAGCCTTAGGGATGTTCCTTCAAGTAGATCCAACACTTTCTACTTTATTATTTGTTGTCGGTGCATCAATTATCATTGAGTACTTGAGAACAATTTACAATACCTTCTCAGAGATTTCCGTTGCAATTATGATGTCAGCTGGAATAGCGATAGCCTTAGTATTGGTAAGTTTGAACTCAAACTCAGGTAATTTCCAAATTGATCAATACTTATTTGGTTCAATCTTATTGATCTCACCAAGTGAAGTGAAAATTCTAGTTGGACTCTCAGTCACTATTGTTATCTTCTATCTAATCTTTAGAAGAACACTATATGTGATGAGTTATGATGAGGCGACTGCATATACTAGTGAACTGCCAGTTCGATTCATTTCAATTATTTTTTCGGTATTTACAGGGGTTGCGATTAGTATTATGATGCCAATTGTTGGTGCATTACTTGTTTCAGCATTAGTCGTTATCCCATCTGCAACTGCTATTAAAATATCGGATAGTTTTGGGAAGACGATTGTTATAGGTATTATCATTAATTTAATTGGGATATTTGCCGGGATATTTGCGAGTTATGAATACGATACACCGCCAGGAGCGTCGATTACATTAGCCTTTATCGTGATTTTTGTCATTGTATCATTGGCTACTTACTTTGTGACTTTACGCAAAAGAAAACATAATAATCCGTCTTAAACTTTAGAAGTCAAGCTCGTGAGAGTTTGACTTTTTTGTGTCATTTTATATAGAGTGTGTCATTGTCACAAAGAAGTGTGCCAAAGTTCCTAGTTGCTTGCTATTGAAGCGTTACCAAAAAGTCTATATTATAATAATTGAATACAAATTAAATTAAGGAGGCGTCGTTGTGGATAATACAAAAAATAATGCAGGGCTGAAAGCAAAAGTCCAGAAACTCGGTAGTTACTTAAGTAGTATGGTTATGCCAAATATTGGAGCGTTTATTGCGTGGGGTGTTTTAACAGCCCTATTCATTCCGGATGGATATTTCCCGAATGAAGATTTTGCTGGGATAGTTGGGCCAATGTTAAGTTACTTACTTCCAATCTTAATTGGGTACACTGGAGGTAAGATGGTACATGGTGATCGCGGAGCGGTCGTAGGTGCGATTGCAACAGTAGGTGCGATTGTTGGGTCAGATGTAACGATGTTTATTGGTGCAATGGTGATGGGACCTTTAGGTGGTTGGTTAATCAAGAAATTTGATGAGAGATACCAAGATAAGATTCCATCTGGTTTTGAGATGTTAGTCAATAACTTCTCATCTGGTTTAATTGGATTTGCATTAGCATTAATTGCTTTTGTGGTTGTTGGACCAGTTGTTGCTAGTTTAACGTCAATGATTGGTGTTGGGGTAGAAGCCTTAGTTCAAGCAGGCTTACTACCATTAGCAAATATTCTTATCGAACCAGCGAAAGTTTTATTCTTAAATAATGCGTTGAACCACGGTATCTTTACACCTCTTGGTTCTGAGCAAGTAGCTGAAGCAGGAAAATCAATTCTATATCTATTAGAAACTAACCCTGGACCAGGTTTAGGGGTACTACTTGCTTTCATGTTCCTTGGTAAAGGATCTGCAAAAGGTTCAGCACCGGGTGCAGCGATTATTCATTTCTTAGGTGGGATTCACGAAATTTATTTCCCATACGTTATGATGAAACCATTATTATTCTTAGCAGTCATTGCTGGGGGTATGACAGGGACATTCGTATTCTCTCTATTTGATGTTGGTCTTACAGGTGCAGCGTCACCAGGTTCAATTGTTGCGATTACAGCGATGACTGCTCAAGGTAGTCACTTAGGCGTTTATGCAGGTGTGATAGCTTCAGCAATTGTGTCATTCTTAATTGCAGGTGTGATTATTAAATCAGATCGTAAAGCCGGTGTCGATGATACATTTGAAGAACAAGTAGCAGCGACTCAAGCAGCAAAGGCATCTTCAAAAGGTCAAAGTACAGATGTAGAAGCATTATCAGATTCTGCACCAGCCTTTGAAGAGATTGACCAAATTATCTTCGCTTGTGATGCCGGAATGGGGTCAAGTGCTATGGGAGCTTCATTACTTCGTAAGAAAGTGAAATCTCAAGGAATTGATATTAAAGTAACGAATTCAGCGATTAATAACTTAAAAGATGATTCGAAAGCTTTAGTCATTACTCAAGAAGAATTAACAAATCGTGCGCGCAAACAATCACCATCATCGACTCACTTATCAGTTGAGAACTTCTTAGATGGCGATCGTTACGATGAGATTTTAAATGATATGTACAAAAAATCAGATGAGCCAGTGGCAACTAGCGAACCGGTTATGGCTAGCGAGCCAGAAACAGCAGCGACTTCAGTTGGACCGATTGATTATAGTGCAGTGAAGCAAGTATTTGTTGCCTATGACGGAAAAGTTGGGGCAAGTACAATGGCAGCGTCACAATTACGTAATCAATTTACGAAAAATGGCATCAATGTTCCGGTTGAAGCAAAAGATATTAATGACTTAAGCAATGATAGTTCAAACTTAGTAATTGCGACACCAGAAGTGGGCGAAAAAGTTCGTCAGCAATATGCTAACGTGATGGTCGACACTTATGATAAACTATTAAATGAAAGTCATTACAATCAGTTAATTGAATATTTTAAATAAACACAACTAACGTTAGGAGGGGTAAAATGTTCTTAACAGATCGAGAAAGACACATAGTGTCAATTTTGCTGAACGCACCGAGTGGTGTCAAAGTAAAAGAATTGACTGACCTATTAGACGTAAGCCGTCGGACTGTGTATCGTGAACTATCGAGTCTGGAAGAAACTTTGGCCCATTCTAACGTTTCTATTATTAATCAAAGAGGCATGGGTTACCAATTAGAAGGCGATGAAGAGAAAATCCATTCACTAGGACGACAGATTGAAGAGGCCCAGCCAAGCGAAATGACGATTCAAGAACGTCAACGGGCGTTGTCATTAAGACTTTTACTAAGTGAGAGCTTAACAATGGAAACTTTAGCAGATGAGTTACGTGTGAGTCCAAGTACGGTTCAAAGCGATTTAGATGATGTTGAAGAGGAACTTGAACGCTTCGGTGTGTATATTGACCGGGTTAAATTTCAAGGGCTCACGGTCATTGCGAGCGAACGCAAACGACGCGAGATTGCGAGTCAACTCATTTATGGTAGCGTTGAGGATTATGATTTTTTCAAGTATTTAAACACTTTAAAAGAAGATTCTGAAAATCAGTTTAATGATTACTTTCTGTCTTGTTTGACGCCAGAATCTTTGTGCTTTGTAAATGAAGCTATTAATCATGATTCGAGCCAACAATTTAGTAAAGTAACTGACAATCAACTCCAACATGTGATTATCATCTTAGCTTTGACGATTGACCGAATTCAAACGGGACATCCAATTAATGAAGCCATTCCAGCCAAAGCGATTTCTCAAGATATTATTTATTTGTCGCATGAGATATTAGGTTATATTTCTTCAGAAATGGCCCTAGCCATTGATTTGGATGAACGACATTTTATTGCTCTACAGCTTGAAGGTTTAAATTATAAGACCAGTCAAAGTATCTTTTTTGAAACCTTTGATTCGCAATTAACGTATCAAGTGAAAGAGTTAATTCGTTTAGTGACTGAACATACGGGGAATGATTTCCGATATGATGATAGTCTATTTTATGACTTAGTGGCACATATTCAAGCCACTTTAAAACGACCGGTCCTACTCGATTACAAATTAGATACTCCTGTCTTGAAGCGAATCAATGAAGAATATCCAAATCTCGCTGTGGCATTAGATATGGCTTGGGAAGAAGTCTTCACAGGTCATGAACTGACGAATGATGAGAAAGCTTATGTTGTGATACATTTCGCAACGAGCTTAGAAAGGCATCCAAGCATTCAACGCGAAGTGAATGCGATTGTTGTTTCTTCAAGTGGGGTTGGTACCGGGAAAATTTTAGAAAGTAGATTAAAACGCTACTTACCTGAAATTAATTCGGTAACAGTGATTCAATTATCAAGACTCCAATTAGTCGATTTTTCTAAGTATCAATTGATTTTGTCGACAATTTATTTATCCGGGATGGACCGGGATTACCGTGTCATATCACCACTTCTAACTGATAAAGAAATCGCGGCGATTCGTCAAGATATTCATGCAAGCATTCAAGTTGACGATAATAGCAAGAGCCAGATAACACAGCATACAAATTTGTCTTTTGATCAATTGTACGATTATTTAGCGGATGCAAAATACATTTTAGATCAGCTTGATCTAACCCAAATTGAGGCGGAGGCGACGGTAGAGTTAACCTTAAAGGCAATAATTAAAGAGTTGGATTCAGACATTATTGAAGATGCAGCTAAAGTGAGCCGTAAAGTGAATGAACGTTACTTAAAAGCACCGATTGGGATTCCTAAATCAAGTGTTGCCTTGTTCCATAGTTCGAATCATTGGGTGAAGCAGCCTTACTTCAGTATTTATGAATTAGATAGGTCATTTGCTCTTGTTGGGATGGATGGGCAAGAAATTCAGTTAAAACGCATGTTATTGATGATTGCTCCTGAAAAGATGACAGTTTATCAACAACAATTATTAGGTTTAATTAGTTCATCAATTATTGAAAGTGATATTAATACAGTCATTTATGAAAATGGTACTTTAGAAGAGATACGCGAGTTAATCAGTTCACTTTTTGTGAAGGAAGTTCAACATTTACACTAAAGGAGAGAGAGAAGTATGGAATTAAAAGCAAAAAACATATTATTAAATCAAACATTTTCGACGAAGGAAGAGGCAATTAAAGCGGTTGGAACTTTACTAGTTGAGGATGGAGCGGTTGAAGAAAGTTACATTGATTCAATGTTAGACCGTGAAAAAGTGGTCACTACTCACATGGGGAATTTTGTGGCCATTCCACACGGCACCGATGAAGGGAAAGAGTTTGTGAAAGAAACAAACATTACGATTGCTCAAGTACCTCAAGGTGTGAACTTTGCCCCAGGTGAAGACGAAGAGAAGATGGCTATGATGATCTTTGGAATTGCAGGAGTAGGTAATGAGCATTTAGATGTATTATCTAAGATTGCTGTCTTCTGTTCAGATGTTGAAAACGTCGTGCGTTTAGCAAATGCAGATTCAGCTGAAGAGATTATCGCGATGTTTGAGGAGGAAGTAGAATAATGAAAGCAGTACATTTTGGAGCAGGAAATATCGGACGCGGATTTATTGGAGAGATTTTATCTAAAAATGGTTTCCATATTGATTTCGTAGATATTAACGAGACGATTATTGATGCCTTAAAAGAACGTAAAGAGTATGACATTGGCTATGCAGCTAAAGATGACGAAACAATTCATATCGATAATGTTAATGGTTTAAACAATGGGAAAGAACCTGAAGCGGTTGTTGAAGCAATCAAATCAGCAAACATTGTGACAACGGCCATTGGACCTAATGTTCTCCCTTACATTGCCGAATTAATCGCTCAAGGAATTCAAGCGCGTCAAGAAGCAGATGTTAAAGAAGCGATTGATGTGATTGCTTGTGAGAATATGATTGGTGGATCAGACTTTTTACGTGAGAAAGTTGAAGGGTTCTTAACAGAAGATAACTTATCTTATGTGGAACAATATGTTGGCTTCCCGAATGCAGCGGTAGATCGTATTGTGCCGAATCAACAACATGAAGATCCACTATTCGTATCGGTCGAGCCATTTAGCGAATGGGTGATTGACTCAACAAAAGCGAAAGCAAAAGATATCCGCCTAGAAGGTGTGTTATATGTTGATGATTTAGAGCCTTTTATTGAACGTAAATTATTCTCAGTGAATACAGGACATGCAACGGTTGCTTATGCTGGAGCTTTCTATGGTTACAAAACAATTGATGAAGCCATCAGTGATGAGCGAATCTTGAACCTTCTACAAAATGTACTCAAAGAAACTGGCGCATTATTAATTAACAAATGGGATTTTGATGCAACTGAGCACGAAGCTTATGCAAATAAAATTGTAAATCGCTTTGAAAATACATATATATCAGATGATGTTACTCGAGTGGCGAGAACACCAATTCGTAAATTAGGACCCAATGAACGCTTTATTCGTCCAATTCGCGAAGCTAAAGAACGTGATTTAGAGTATCAAAATCTAATGGAAGTTGTCGGAATGATCTTCCACTATGATAATCCAGAAGATAAAGAGAGCGAGCATTTACAAGCGATGTTAAAAGAACAATCGGTTGAACAAGTTGCGCGTGTTGTAACTGAACTGGAAGATGAAGTCTTATTAAATCGCATCGTAGCAGCTGTTGCGAATGTTGAAAAATAGATAAATACGAAAAGATCACCGCAACTGAGTTGCGGTGATCTTTTTTTGTGCTGTTATTGTAAATGGGTAAACTCGAGCCAAATGGGGTAGCGGTTTGTCTTGAGTAGCGTCAACTCCGGCCAAATGGACTAGTGGTTTGTCTCAAGTTTCGCTTAAAAAATATCAGTAAAAAATCTCACGATTGTCGTTTACTTAATCGGTAATGATAACCTGGAATCACAAGATGACTAATTCCGTAACCAATCAGTGCAATAATCGCGACATAACGTGTCCAATGTGTCTCTGCCAAGGGGCGAGAAATTAACATTAACAAGATGATAGCAAGAAAACTAAAAGAACTAAAAGGTGAGGCAGTGATTGTGACAATATCGCCATCAGAGATTGGGAGCTTATTACTACGCAAGCCACCGAATTGAGAGACTTGTATTTGTACTTCTGGTGGTGCAATGTCAATATTAATCGAGCTATTATCCGACAGTTTCCCAACGACTTCTCCATTAATTTTTATGTTTAATTTTGCACCCATATTGAATAACCAACCCGTTCGGCGAGTGATTTTGATTGCCATTTTCTTTACCTACCTTCTTTTGCGTTAATCATGTGAACTTAAATATAGTATATATTTTAACATAGTATTGGCTGGTTCCCTATGAGAAAGACAAAGACACGAACAATGGCGAGTATAAACACGAACAAAATTAATATATATATACTTATTGTTTGTGTCTTGGTAGAATATGGCTAAGAGGTGACTTTCATTATGACTGATAAAAATTATAAACCAAAACGTAATCAACGTATGTTGTATATTTCCCATTACTTAGTCGATAG
Organism: Ruoffia sp. FAM 26255; assembly: GCF_045528525.1. Lineage (NCBI taxonomy): Bacteria > Bacillati > Bacillota > Bacilli > Lactobacillales > Aerococcaceae > Ruoffia > Ruoffia sp. FAM 26255. The sequence goes on from NZ_JBGQQX010000021.1 coordinate 22,866, forward strand.
ACCAGGACAGTTAATTAACTTGTCTTATTTTGTTGAGTTTTTGAATGCCGCTAAATCTTCGATTAGTGAAGATATTGATTTTGTTCGAGAAGTCTTTGAAATTAATGAACTCGGAGAAGTTAAGACATTTCCGGGTGCAGCAGGTGGAATTATCTTCTATCCAAAAGTGCCTTTAATTGAACAAAAAGAGTTATTGAATACTTTGATTGATAAATTTACGCATGGAAAGCGAATTTTACAAGGTAATTACATCCATATGAGTGATATTTTGCAAGATTCATACATGTTAAGTAAAGTAGGCAGATTGATTGCTTCTCATTATATTCATAATAATATTGATGCAGTCATGACTGTAGAGTCAAAAGGAATTGGCCTTGCTACGATTGTCGCACGATACTTAAACGTTCCATATGTGATTGCAAGACGTGATTCAACGGATGGTATCGGACCAACCATCTCTGTTAATTATGTATCTGGATCACACCAAACGGTTAAGAAAATGGAGTTGGAAAAGAATAGTTTACAAAAGAATCAACGTGTATTAATCGTGGATGATTTCCTCCGTAATGGTGGAACGGCTCAAGGGATGATTTCACTACTTGAAGAATTTGATTCGACGGCGGTCGGAGTTTGTGTCCTTGGTGAGAATCGTTCACACGAAACGAACCAATTAACTTTACCAATCGATTCACTCATTAGTGTTCAATTAGTTTATAACGATGAAGAGAGACGTTATGAATTAGATGTTCAACCCGGAAGTTTATTTAACCAACTGACTGAGTAAACGTTTTTTTGTCGTTTCCTTTAGGATTGTCAAATTAAACGGTAGATATCTTCGCATATAATCGCTATAATTATTAAGAGTAAAATGTTTAAAATAAGGAGTGTTTATATGGAGAAGCGATTAGCCGTTGTACTGGCAGCGGGTAAAGGAACACGTATGAAATCAGAGTTATATAAAGTGCTACATACGATAAACGGCATCTCAATGGTAGAACATGTATTACGAGCAGTTCAACAAAGTAATGTTGAACGAATTGTAACAATTGTAGGACACGGTGCAGAGACAGTGCGAGATGTGTTAGCAGATCGATCTGAATTTGCATTACAAGAAGAGCAATTAGGAACAGGTCACGCTGTACTACAAGCTAAAGATCTATTAAAAGATGAAGAAGGAAGTACTCTTGTAATATGTGGAGACACACCTTTGTTTTCAGCAGAAACATTAAATCAATTGTTCGAATTCCATGAAGAATCTAATGCTAAAGGAACAATTTTAACAGCAATCGCCGAAGACCCAACGGGGTACGGGCGTGTAGTTAGACAAAGTGATAAAGAAGTTTCACGAATTGTTGAGCAAAAAGATGCAAACGAAGAAGAACAAGCCATTACAGAAATTAATACGGGGACATATGTCTTCAATAATAAAGCGTTATTTGAAGCTTTAGATAAAGTCGGTAATGAAAATGCGCAAGGTGAGTATTACTTACCAGATGTGATTAGTATTATGAAAGAAGCTGGCGATATTGTTAAAGCCTTTACGATGGATAACTTTGATGAAGCGATTGGAGTTAACGACCGTATCGCGCTAGCAGAAGCAACACGCTTAATGACTAAACGCATCAATGAAAAACATATGCGCAACGGTGTTACTTTCGTTAACCCAACAGCGACTTATATTGAAACAGATGTTGAAATCGGGCAAGATACATTAATCGAGTCTGGTGTATCTCTTAAAGGAAATACAAAGATTGGCTCACATTCAACGATTGGTTCAAATTCAGAAATTATTTCATCAACGATTGCTGACCATGTTGAAATTCGTCAATCTGTGTTAGAATTTGCAAATGTCGAAGAAAATGTAACTGTGGGACCATTTGCACACTTAAGAGCTAAGAGTGTTTTAAAAGAAGGGGCACATATCGGAAACTTTGTAGAAGTCAAAAACAGTGTTGTTGGAAAGAACTCTAAAGCAGGACACTTGACTTATATCGGGGACGCGGATATTGGTACAGATGTCAACGTAGGTTGTGGAACTGTATTTGTAAATTATGACGGAAAGAATAAATTCCGTTCAACAATTGGCAATGACGTATTCATCGGTTCGGGCTCAAATATTGTTGCACCTGTAACAGTAGGAGACCGAGCAATCATTGCAGCAGGTTCTACGGTTAATAGTGATGTTCCAGAAGAAGCACTTGCAATTGCTAGGTCACGTCAAGAGAACAAAGACAAATACTGGGAACGCTTCAAAGACAAACAAAATCTGGAGGATTAATAATGATAGAGAAACCATATTCTGATTCAAAACTTAAAATTTTCGCACTAAGTTCTAACCGCCCGTTAGCAGAAAAGATTGCGGATGAAGTAGGTGTAGAATTAGGAGATATTAATATATCTCAGTTTGCTGATGGTGAGATTAAAGTTAATATTGATGAAAGTATTCGTGGAGACCATGTTTATTTGGTACAATCAACATCGTATCCGGTGAATGACCACTTAATGGAGTTATTAATTGCTATTGACGCATTGCGTCGTGCAAGTGCTAAAACAATTAACGTAGTTATCCCTTATTACGGATATGCACGTCAAGATCGTAAAGCACAACCTCGTGAACCAATTACAGCGAAGTTAGTTGCGAATATGTTAGTTCAAGCTGGGGTAGATCGTTTAGTAACGCTAGACTTACACGCGGCTCAAATTCAAGGCTTCTTCGATATTCCAATGGACCACTTATTAGGAGCGCCATTATTAGCAAATTACTTTATCGATAACCATCTTGAAGGTGATGATGTTGTTGTTGTATCACCTGACCATGGTGGAGTGACTCGTGCCCGTAAATTAGCCGAATTCTTAAAATCACCGATTGCGATTATCGATAAACGTCGTCCAAAAGCAAACGTCGCTGAAATCATGAATATCGTTGGAGAAGTACAAGGGAAAACGTGTGTCATCATTGATGATATGATTGATACAGCTGGGACTATTACATTAGCAGCAGATGCTTTATTGGAAAAAGGTGCGAAAGATATTTATGTTTGTTGTACACACCCAGTATTATCTGGACCAGCAATCAGTCGTTTAGAAGCATCACCAATCAAAAAGGTGATTATTACCGATTCAATCTCTTTACCAAGAGAGAAAAAATTAGATAAAATTGAAACAGTAACGGTTTCTCAACTTGTGGGAGAAGCGATTAAACGTATCCATGAAAACCGTTCAGTGAGTCCATTATTTGAAGAACAATTCAAATTAATTGACTAATTATGTATGATAGAAAAGTGCCGACAGGAGGAATCTTGTTGGTACTTTTTTACTCTTAATGTATATTCTAATCAGTTTACTATTGATAGTTTGGGCTATATATGCAATAATTCTTTGATATTCCTATTGAAATTGTATAGAATTAGACAGGGTAGAAAAAGAATATTATATATAAGAATTATTTTATAGTAGAATAATGAAAGAAAGGAAGTTATTGCGTGAATAAGCATCGCTATGAATGGAATAACTTGTTACGCTTTGGTGCTGTTATACTAAGCTCAATAGTGGCGATTGGGTGTATTTATTTATCATTTTACATCAAATTTTTAGGCGATATACCGGCTAGAAACTTTAGTGCTTTTGAAGATAGTTATATATGGATATTTATCGGTTATATTATTATTAACTTTCTATTTGGTACTTATGTTTTCTATAACAAGAGTGTGTTAGATATTTTTTACTTTACGATGTTAAGTCAGTTAGTACTGAATGTTTACATTATGGCTCTGACTTTTGCGGGAAGCTGGCTAACATTTCCAAGATCAGTGTTACTAGTGAACTTATTTGTTGGGACCTTTGTGTTATTTATCTTTAATGTATTGGTTTACTTACTTTACCAGCAACTTCGGGGTCAAAAGAAAATCTTAGTTGTTGGAGAATCGGACCGGTCACTTGAAGCAGTTCGGAACTTTTCATTAATGAAAAACAAACGTCATAAAGTGACACATGTAGTCTTATCAGATTACTTAAAACATGTTGAGGAATTAGCGGATTATGTGGATATTGTTTATTTAACAGGGTATATACCGGAAGAACAACGTTTAGATATCTATGAATATTTAATGCGCCAGAATAAAAAGTTATTTATAAGTACTCAATTTGAGAATTTAATGATGGTTAATCCAAATATTATGAACTTTGAAGATGAAAGTATTATTGAGGTTTCTAGTTTTGAAATTCCATCTGAAGATAATATGTTAAAGCGTATCATTGATATCTTAGTTTCTTTAGTTTTAACTATTTTGACCTTGCCGATTATGTTAGGAACAGCTATTGCGATTAAGATTGATTCTCCAGGACCTATTTTCTATAAGCAGGAGCGTATTACTAAAGGTGAAAAACACTTCAATATCTTAAAATTCCGCTCAATGTCAGTGACAGCAGAATCCGATTCAGGACCTGTTTTAGCGGCGAAAAACGATACGCGTGTGACAAAGGTCGGTAAATTTATTCGAAGTACACGAATTGATGAATTACCGCAATTGTTAAATGTGCTTAAAGGGGATATGTCGCTTGTGGGACCTCGTCCGGAGCGTCCGTTCTTCGTTGAACAGTTTAAGGAGCAAAATCCGTATTATACTTTAAGACATCACGTAAGAGCAGGAATTACCGGCTATGCGCAAGTTTATGGAAAGTATAGTACCGACTTTAATAGCAAACTGAACTTTGATCTGTTATATATTAAGAACTTTTCCATAGCCTTTGATTTCAAACTATTATTCCAAACGGTAAAAATCTTATTTGATAAAGTAAGTTCACGTGGTGTTGATGATGAGGAAGAAGTTTCCACACAAGATGAGTGGTCTGATTTTGCGAAGACGATTATTATCATTAAATAAAAAATATGAATCTTTTATGAACAAGCATGGTGCTCGAATGAGTCCATGCTTGTTTTTTTAGGCAAATGCTATGGATAAAGAATAATAGATGAAAGTTTAAAGATAAAGTAGTAATAAATTGTTTAAATAAAGATCAGGTTATCGATAAATTCTCAGTGGATTATTTGTTTTTATTTACTGGGAATGGATATCATTTGGCTTACTATTGATAAATATAGTATAATTAACTGTAAAGAAAGGATAGTGAAAAAATGAAAAAATCTATTAAAATATTTTTTAGTTTATTGACAACTGTAACAATGGCATTCGGTGTCGTAGCACCCACTGTTTCAGCTCAAGACACTAACTGGGACGAAGTCCTAACTCAACTTAATGAGGTAAACCAAGAGGTAGTATCTATGGAAGGTGACGGAACAATTAATGTTTCTGCCGATCAATTTATCGATGCTGCATTAAACTTTGACTTCCGTTATAACGTAGAAGAGGCTTTTGCACTTGAATTAGCTGGAGACGTTACGGGTGAGTTAGTTACAACCGATGCAGAAGGTAACCCATCTACAATGCCTTTAGATTTCGCAGGACAAGCATCAATAATTGATGGTATTGCTTACTTATTTGATGGTTCAAGTTGGATTGTTGAAGATGTATCAGCTCAAGAAGAGCAAATTGCTGCCGAATTTGATAGTATGATGGCCCAAATACAAGAACAAGCAGATACAATGAGTAACCCTGAATTGACTCAAAAATACTTTGATTTAAGTGAGACGGATTCTGAATACGTGATGACTTTAAAACAAGATATTAATCCAGATGAATTCTGGGCAGATATTGAAAGTCACGTAGACATGGAACAAATCAAACAAGAAACTATTGACCAAACGATTCAACAAGCAGAAGCAAATGGACAAGAATTTACTGAAGAAGATCGTCAAACATTAGAAGAACAAATGGATCTTTCAATGGAAGCAACTAAGAGTGTCATGTTCCAATTAGTTGATACGATGGAATTCCGTTACTCTAAAGAAACTTACTACTTAACTCATATGTTAATGGACTTTAGTTTGGATAGAGCAAACATGGAAGAAATCGCTGCTGATATGGGAGAAACAACTGAAGGAATTCCAGAAGACCTTAATGTAGCATTCTCTATGGAATTCAACTTTGCTAACCATGGTGAAGTCTTTGATATCGTAGTTCCAGAAGGAGCACCAACTTTTGATGAAGCTAGCTCAACTGAAGAGTCAGCAACAGAAGGTACTGAATCATTAGAAGAAAGTACAACTGAAGAATCAGTTCCTGCTGAAGAAACATCAGAAGAAACAACTGAAGTGCCTGCTGAAGAATCGTCAGAAGAAGAAACGACTGAAGAAAGCTCAGAAGCTGCAGAATAATTTATGATTGATTTAATACCGCAAAGGTTCGCCTTTGCGGTATTTTTTTGTTGCAGTGAATTTTAGGGTAAAAGTAAGTAAAAAAAAAATATCCTCCCGAAACGGGAGGATAGGGTTATTCGTAATTATTCAGTTCCTTCACTGCTAGAGTCTTCCGAACTAGATTCTTCAGGTGTACTTTCTTCACTTGATTCTTCATCTGAACTTTCCTCAGGAGTAGACTCAGACTCTAATCCAGATTCTTCATCTGACGATGATTCTTCGCTTCCACTTTCATCTTCTGACGATGATTCTTCGCTTCCACTTTCATCTTCTGATGATTCAGGAGTAGACTCTGATGTAGCTGGGGCAGTTTCTTCTGCGCCATCTAAAGTTGCTAACTCATCTTCTGTTACCCATTTGTGGTTAATGACTTCTTCGCCACTTTCAGTATCGATGTAATCAACTAAGTAAACAGTTGTTTCATTTACGGCATCGATTGTAGCCATTGCACCTTCCATACCAGGCATATGATAAGCTTCAACTGTCACTTCATCACCGACTTCAAACGGTGCGTCTACGTCTTCTTGATCAGCTGCTTCAGCAATTTCTTCTTGCACTATCCAACGGTGATTTTCTACGGGTTCACTGTCATCTGTTGGTGTGTAAGAGATTTCGTATGCAGTTGTATCAAAGGCAGCAACAACTGTCCCTTGAGCGCCTTCCATACCAGGCATATGTGTTGCATTAATTTGAACATCGTCGCCTACTTTATATGTAGGTTCGCGTTCAATCTTAATATTTCCAGGTAAGCGACCTTCGTCATCATGCGTCATTTCTCCAGGTTCTTCCGTTGTTGATTCACTTTCTTCACCTGTCACAGCATCGCTAATATCACTTGCTGCGTCATCAACTGTATCCCCAACCGATTCAGATGCATTGTCAACCGTATCACCAATCGATTCAGAAATTTCGTCTACTGTATCTGAGTCTTGAGCAAATACGCCATTTAAACTTGTTGCGGAGGATGCTCCGAATAATAACACTGCTGAGAGCACCATTGCACTTTTACTAATGTATTTTTTCATATATAACATCTCCTCTATTTATTACTATAAAACAAATTTAAATCGATTTCAAAAAATATGATTAATACGTTTACACAGCATGTTTAATAGTTACAAGTGTTAAACATGCTATGATAGGATTTCCAATAAATAAGGGGAGTTGAAATTTTAGTGTTAAATGCGATTAAAAAAGTTCCTGCAGGAACTTTTCTAGTCCCAATGTTGATTAGTGCAATTTTATATACTTTTTGGCCAAACTTGTTCCAAGTAGGTGGTTTAACTGAACATATTTTTGGAGGTTCAGGAACGAACGGAATCGTTGGTGCGATTGTTTTTTGCTCGGGAACTGGGATTGACTTAAAGAAAATCGGATATGCTTTAAAACGTCAAGGTGTTCTATTGTTAGTTAAATTTGCTGTTGGAGTTGGATTAAGTTTATTGTATATTTCAATCTTTGGCTTACCAGGAGTTTTTGGAATTAATGCCTTAGCATTTACAATTGTTATTTGTTCAATTAACCCAGCTGTGTATTTATCATTAATGTAACAATACGGAACGGAACAAGATACAGCAGTTTACGGTATCACAGGTCTATTCAGTATCGCTGCAGTTCCAATGATTGTATTTGGTATATCAAGTGGGGGCGGCATGGACTGGACGCCTGTTTTAAGTACACTTATCCCGATGGCAGCAGGGATTGCCTTTGGCAATATTGATCCGAATTTTAGAAGTTTATTCATGCCCGCTTTACCAGGTTAAACGATGTTAATGGGTTGGAACTTAGGTTACGGGATGAACTTAATTGAAGCGTTCCAAGCAGGAGGAGCAGGAATTATTGTAACAATTGTCTTCTATATTGTAAGTGTCATCTTTGTTGTTATTGACCGCAATGTCTTAGGCAATGATGGGTCCGTTGGTGCGACATTTATGACAGTTGCTGGATTATCAGTTTCAACAGCAGGAATTTTAGGAAGTATTTATCCAGAGGTTCTTGGAGAATACATAACTGCCGCTGCATCTGAAACATTAATGGCAGTTGTCATCACCAGCGTGATTACACCTTCAATTGTTGCTAAATTATCGTCACGTGAGAATAAATTATCATAATGATTTTATTAGGCAAGAGACTTTTTCGGAAGTTTCTTGTTTTTTTATTGCTTCATAAAAGCCCATTAAAGTGTAATATATATGAAATCTGGTCTATTTATGCTATATTTAAAATAATTTAAGTGATGCTCGAATAATTAGTGGCGAGTTAAAATACACTATTAGTTATGTGATATAATATACAAGAAATGAAGTAAACAGTTTACTGGAGGATGCTTATGTATAAATTTGAAGATGATAGTTTAATGTTACATACAGATCTGTATCAGATTAATATGTTACAAACCTATTGGCAGAATGGAATGGATCAACGCAAAGCAGTCTTTGAATCTTATTTTAGATCAATACCTTTCGAGAATGGTTTTGCTATTTTTGCAGGGTTAGAGCGGATTTTAAATTATATCAATAATTTGAAATTTACTCAGAGCGATTTGGACTATTTAAGAAGCTTAGAAATATATCCGGAAGAATTTTTGACTTATTTAGAGAATATGGAATTCAATTTAACCATTCGTTCAATGCGAGAAGGTGAATTATGTTTCGCAGATGAGCCATTGATTCAAGTTGAAGGTCCGTTAGGTCAATGTCAACTAGTTGAGACGGCCATTCTAAATATGCTGAATTACCAAACTTTAATTGCGACGAAAGCAGCGCGCTTAAAATCAGTCGTTGACGAAGACGATTCTTTAGCAGAATTCGGATCACGTCGTGCTCAAGAAACAGCGGCGGCGATTTGGGGATCAAGAGCGGCTTATATTGGCGGGTTTGATTCGACAAGTAATGTGCGTGCAGGGAAATTATTTGGTATTCCCGTTTCTGGAACACATGCTCACTCATTAGTTCAAGCGTACCGTGATGAATATGAAGCTTTTACTGCTTATGCTAAAACGCATAAGAACGTGGTGTTCTTAGTAGATACATACGATACTTTACGTTCAGGTGTACCTACCGCAATTAAAGTAGCGAAGGAACAAGGTGATAAAATTAACTTTATCGGTGTTCGAATTGATTCAGGCGATATGGCCTATCAATCAAAACGTATTCGTGAACAATTAGATGAAGCAGGGTTCCCTGATGCGCGCATCATAGCATCTAACGATTTAGACGAGAAGACTATTCTGAACTTGCGTATGCAAGGGGCTAAAATTAATGACTGGGGTGTTGGTACAAAACTGATTACAGCTTATGACCAACCAGCTTTAGGTGCCGTATACAAATTAGTAAGTATCGAAAACTCTAAAGGCGAATTAGTGCCAACAATGAAAATTTCAAGTAATGCAGCCAAAATTTCTACACCAGGAATAAAACAAGTGTGGCGTATAACACGTAACCATGATGGTAAATCAGAAGGTGATTACGTGGCACTTATTGAAGAGCGTCCAGACTTAGAAGAGTCACTCTTTATGTTCCACCCGGTTCATACTTATATTAATAAGACTGTCGTTGATTTTACCGCACGTCCACTACTCACCGAAGTTTGGAAAGACGGTAAATGTGTGTATGATTTACCATCAGTCGACGAAATACGTGACTATGCGGCTCATAATATCTCTGCTTTATGGGATGAGTACAAACGTATCTTGAATCCAGAACAATATCCAGTCGATCTGTCTCAAAACTTATACGATGAAAAGATGCGTAGCATTAAAGATATTCGTGATAAAGTTGACAATCATGTCCTTGAGATAGAAGAAGAGCTTTTAAAGGAAGGTGAGTAAGCTATGCGCCCATTACAAAAAGAAATTATCGAAGAATTAAAGGTCTTACCAGAGATTGATGTCCAAAAAGAAATTCGTCGCTCGGTTGATTTTTTAAAAAACTATTTATTAAAGAATCAAGGACTCTCTACTTATGTTCTTGGAATTAGTGGCGGACAAGACTCGACTTTAGCAGGAAGACTTGCTCAAATGGCTATTTCTGAATTGCGTGAGGAAACTGGTGATGAACGTTATCAATTTATCGCGGTTCGTTTACCTTATGGAGTTCAAGCAGATGAAAGCGACGCTCAACTAGCACTTGAATTTATTCAAGCCGACCAAACAATGACGGTTAACATTGAAGCAGTCACAAATGCAATGATTGAAGCTGTTGAAGTCAATAATATTGAAGTGAATGATTATCATAAGGGGAATGTCAAAGCACGTCAGCGTATGATTGCACAATTCACCATTGCAGGTCAACTAGCAGGAGCCGTGATTGGTACAGACCATGCGGCTGAAAGTGTGACAGGCTTCTTCACAAAATTCGGAGACGGGGCTGCAGATATTCTGCCGCTCTGGCGCTTAAACAAGAGTCAAGGAGCAGAAATGTTGAAAGAACTTGGTGCTGTCAAAGAACTTTATGAAAAAGTTCCGACAGCCGATTTAGAAGAAAATCGTCCACAACTAGCTGATGAAGATGCACTTGGTGTGAGTTATAAAGCGATTGATGCTTACTTACGTGGGGAAGATGTGGCTGAAAAAGATGCCAAAGTCATTGAAGATTGGTTTATCAGAACACGTCATAAACGCCATTTACCGATTACGGTTTATGATGATTTTTGGAAATAAATTAAAAGATTTGTGAGTTAAAGGAGGGAGAATGTTGGCAGTCATAACTGTAGGCGGATGGAATATATTGCTGACATTCATCGCTTCTTTTTGTTTTACTTTTATATTGCAAAAGATACTTCCTGAAAAAGACGGGAAACCGCCTAATTATGGGGGTATTGCGGTGTTTGCTAGCTTTTGGCTGGGCTTTTTTACGATGTTTCCGGTCTTGCTTTTTAACAGTCCGCAATGGAATATCTTCTTAGCCTCTGCCATTGTATTACTCACTGGAATCATCGATGACTACTTTGAATTAAAGCCTTGGCAGAAGACTTTGGGCATTTTAATCGCGGCGAATGTCATTTATTTTTATACGGATGTGGCTTTTTCGTCTGTATTAATCGCGGAAGTGCCGGCCTGGTTATTTGACTCATTAGCTTACGTATTAACGATCGCTTGGATTTATTTTGTAACGAATGCGATGAATTTATTAGATGGGTTAGATGGTTTAGTCAGTAGTGTTGCGACAACAAGTTTAGTGACACTGACAGTCATGATTTATATTTCAAGTTTGTCAATTCGTCTCACGCTCATTATGATGCTCGTTTTATTAGCGGCATCGATTCTAGGTTTTTTTCCATTTAACTGGTTTCCCGCCAAAATATACTTAGGTGACACGGGAGCATTATTTATTGGGTTCATGTTCGCGACTTTAACAGTATATAATTTAAAAAATATCAGTATATTTTCACTGATTGTGCCGATTTTATTTTATGCGGTGCCATTATTTGATACTTCTTATGCGATTGTTCGACGGTTTTTAAATGGGCAATCCATGGTTGAGCGAGATGAGGATCATCTGCATCACCGATTACTCCGGCAAGGCTTCACTGTGCCGCAAATTGTGATATTGATGATTGGGATTACACTTGTTTTTTCAGTGTTTGCGATATTTTCTCAAATATATCATCAATTCCGCTGGGTCTTTATTTTTCTTTCAGGGGGACTTATTGTGCTCCTAACAGTATTTATGTCGCGCCTTGATAAAAAATAGTAACTGAAAGCATCGCTTATGCGATGTTTTTTTGCATGTGCGCCCGGCATGGGCGATAACTTGGTGGTGAAAGTCCACTACAGACTTGGCAGTAGGAACTGTTAGCTAAAGGCAAGGGTGTCCACCGTGAGGTGGAATCTGAAGGAAGCCGGAGG